>JAPUKG010000073.1 GCA_027295775.1 Pseudomonadota bacterium | reverse complement strand
CGGCCTACGCGCTCAAGTCCCTCGACCTGTCCCGTGTGGTGGAGGACATGACCGCGCTGCTCGAGAGCTCGCTGGCGCCCGGCGTGCGCGTGGTCACCGACTTCCCCCCGCGCCTGCCCGTCGTGGAAGGGGACGAGACGCAGGTCCGCCAGATCGTCATGAACCTGATCACGAATGCGCGGGAAGCGCTCGCCGAACGCGGGGGCACGATCCGGGTGTCGACCGGCATCGTGGATGCAGACGCCGACCTGCTGGCGGACGCCTATCCCGCCGGCGACCGCTCGCCCGGGTCGTACGCCTACCTGGAGGTCTCGGACGACGGGCCCGGGATCGACGACGAGACCCGGGAGCGCATCTTCGAGCCCTTCTTCAGCACCAAGTTCTCCGGCCGCGGACTGGGGCTGGCGGCGGTGCTGGGAATCGTCCGCGGTCACCGCGCGGCGATCCGCCTGGAGACGGGGCCGGAGAGCGGAACCACCTTCCGCGTGCTCTTCCCGCTGCGTGCGGGTGCGGCGGCGCAACCGGCGGCCGCGGAAGAGACGGCGCCGGGGCGCGGCGGGTCCGGCTCGGTGCTGGTGATCGACGACGACGACGCGGTGTTGGAGGTGACCCACGAGTTCCTGCGCCGGGCGGGTCTGTCGGTGGTGCTCGCGCCGAACGGCCTGGAGGGGCTGCGGATCCTCAAGGAGGACGGAGGCATCGGGGTGGTGGTGCTCGACTTCCAGATGCCCGGTCTCGACGGAGTGGAGGTGCTGCGCGAGATCCGCCGCTACCGGCCGCGCCTCCCGGTGCTGGTGGCCACCGGCTACGCCGAGGAGATCGCCGCCCAACGCGTCGCCGTCGGCGAGTTCACGAGCTACATCCAGAAGCCCTACGACCCGGACGTGCTGGTGCACCGCGTCCAGGATGCGCTGGCGGGAGCGGACGCGGACTGATCAGTCCCCGCTGTCCTCTCGAGCACCGCCCTGGTCGAGGAACGCCTTCAGCGACGCGTGGACTTGGCCGGCGCGCTCCCCGCGCCAGCCGCCGATCGCGCTCAGCACGAAGTAGACCTGCTCGCGCAGCACACCGGGCCGTCGATCCTTCACCGCCTCGAGGGCGCCTTCGGCCACCGCGCGCGCCCGCCCGCTGGGACACTGGTCCCGCACCGCCACGAAGGCCTCGATCACTCCCAGGCTCCGCTCGCGATCCACGCCGCCAACCCTATCGCAGCCGCACGTCCTTCTGTATTGGTAGCTGGGGGAGGCGGACGGATGAGTCGGCGCGTCCTCGGCATGGCGATCCCGACGGCGATCCTGGCAGCCCTCGCCGCGGCGGCCGCGGCGCAGGACTTCGAGCGGGTCGAGATCGAGACCACCGACCTCGGGGGCGGCGTCTTCCTGCTGATCGGCCGGGGCGGCAATCTCGCGGTCTCCACCGGCGCCGACGGCGCCATTCTGGTCGATGACCAGTTCGCCCCGCTGACTGAACGGATCCTCGCGGCGGTGAATGCCCTCGGCGGCGGTCCGGTCCGCTTCGTCCTGAACACGCACTGGCACGGGGATCACACCGGCGGAAACGAGAACCTGGGCGCGCGGGGCGTGCTCATCGTCGCCCACGAGAACGTCCGCGAGCGCATGGGCACCGAGCAGTTCATGGCGGCGTTCGGCCGCCGGGTCCCGCCCGCGCCCGCGGGCGCCCTCCCGGTGGTGACCTTCAGCGACCGCCTCACCCTCCACTGGAACGGCCAGGAGATCCGCGTCGTCCACGTGGCCCCGGCCCACACCGACGGCGACTCCCTGGTCCACTTCCGCAGCGCGAACGTCCTGCACATGGGCGACACCTTCTTCGGCGGCATGTATCCCTTCATCGACCTCTCGAGCGGAGGCTCCATCGAGGGGATGATTGCCGCTGCTGAGGCGGGGCTCGCTCTGGCGGACGACAAGACCCGCATCATCCCGGGACACGGGCCGCTCGCGGACCGCGCCGACCTCGCGAGCTACCGCGACATGCTGGTCCGCGTTCGCGACCGCGTCGCCGCCGCCAGGGCGGAGGGCCGCGACGAGGCCGCCGTCGTGGCCGCCCGTCCCAGCGCGGACCTGGACGAGGAGTGGTCCCGCGGCTTCGTGAAGCCCGACGACTTCGTGCGCACGGTGTACAGGAGCCTCGCTGCCACGCGGACCGACCCTTGAAGCAGCGGCCGGCGATCGAGGCGCCGCGGGCCGTCGCCCGGTGAGAAGCGATCAGCTCTCGCCGGGCTCGTAGCCGAGGTTGGGACCGAGCCAGCGCTCGGCCTCCGCGAGCGCCAGCCCCGCCCGGGGCGCGTAGTCGGCCACCTGGTCCCGACCCAGACGCCCCACGGTGAAGTAGCGGGCCTTCGGGTGGGCGAAGTAGAGGCCGCTCACGCTGGCGGCCGGTGTCATGGCCATGCTCTCGGTGAGCTCGATGCCCACCGACGGCGCGTCGAGCAGCTCGAAGAGGGTGCGCTTCGGGGAGTGGTCCGGGCAGGCGGGATAGCCGAACGCCGGCCGGATGCCGCGGTAGCGTTCGGCGATCAGGTCCTCGTTCGAGAGCTCTTCCCCGTAGCCCCCGTGGCTCCGCGC
>JAPUKG010000072.1 GCA_027295775.1 Pseudomonadota bacterium | reverse complement strand
GCAGGTCTTCCGGTGCACGCGCGCTGTCCTGCCGCACATGCTGGAGCACGGAGACGGCGGCAGCATCATCAACTTCTCGACCATCGAGGCCTTCCGGGGCATTCCCGGAGCTGCGGTCTACTCGGCGTTCAATTCGGCGCTCACGGGATTCACGAAGAGTCTCGCGCTCGAGCTGGGTCCCGTGAAGATCCGGGTGAACGCGATCGCCCCGGAGACCACCGACACGCTGCAGCTCCCGGTTCACCGCTGGATTCCCGATGAGCACAAGGACCGCATCCCGTATTGGATTCCGCTCGGGCGCTTTGGCCGGCCCGACGACGCGGCGGGCTGCGCGCTGTTCCTCGCATCGGATCTCTCGAGCTGGGTGACCGGAACGACGGTGCACATGGACGGCGGCGCCCTCGCCGCCGGCGGCTTCTACCGCGCACCCGACGGGCGCTGGACGAACACGCCGATCGTCACCGGGAGCGGGCTCAAGCTCGGGGGCTGATCAGCGCCTTCAGCGCCCTCAGCGGAGGTGGACGACGTTGCCCGTGATCAGCCGCGCCTCGTCGGAGGAGAGGTAGACGATCACCCGGGCGACCTCCTCGGGGCCCACGATGTGGATCAGATCCGAGCGCTGCTGCACGTGCTGGCGCACCTCGTCGGTGACCCAGCCGGTATCCGTGACCGGGGGGTAGACGACGTTGGCGGTGATGCCGAAGCGCGACAGCTCGAAGGCCGCCGACATGGTGTAGTTCACGAGCGCCGCCTTGGCGGCACCGTAGGAGACCTCGCCCGGAAAGCCCCTGGGGCCGCCCGACGTCAGGCCGATGATGCGGCCCCAGTGGGCACCGCGGGCGGCGTGCCGTCTCGAGAACTCCGCGATCAGGAGCGCTGCGGCGCGGCCGTCCACCGCGAACTGTCGGTCGATGCCCTGGGCCGAGACGCTCTGGTGGCGTCGGCCGACGGAGTCGGCGGTTTCGGGATCGAAGGTGTCGGCCAGCCAGCCCGTGGCGTTGTTGACCAGGATGTCGATGGGGCCGAGCTCGGCCTCGGCGCTGTCGAAGAGCTGCGCCGGGACGCCCGGGTCGCTGAGGTCGGCCTCCACCGCGATCGCCTGGCCGCCGGCCTTGCGGATCGCGGCGAGGACGTCGTTCGCGTCGGAGGCGCGGTGGACGCGGTAGGCGTCCGGGATGCCGGGGTCGGGCTCGTCTTCGAGGCGCAGGTAGGAGACGAGCACCTGCGCTCCGGACGCCGCGAGCAGCTTCGCGGTTGCGGCGCCGATGCCGTGGTTGGCGCCGGTGACGAGTGCCACGTGGCCGTCGAGGTCGTAGGGGGTCGGAACGGTCAACGGATCGGGTTGCCCAGGTTGAAGATGCGGCTCTCCTCGGGCAGCGGCGCGCCCGGATCGCGTTCGCACTCCGGCGGGAAGACGCGGCGCTTGCGCGCGTAGTAGTCGGCGCGCCGGTCGCCCTGGGAGACGCCGTTGTAGGTGACGTAGAGGGCGCGGCGCGGCTCGCGGCTCCGGTTGGGTCCCGAGCGGTGCGGCACGTACGAGTCGAACAGGACCACGTCGCCGGGCTCCGTGGCGAGTGGCTGCCAGTCGAGCCCTTCCGCGACGTCGGGCCGGATCGTTCCGTCCTCGGCCTGGGCCAGAGACTGGCCGTCGCAGTGGCCGTTCACCAGCTCGAGGCAGCCGTTCTCGGGCGTCATCGGGTCGACGCCGATCAATAGCGTGACGTGATAGGTCTGGTCGAAGCTCACGAAGGCCGGCGCGTCCTGGTGCGGCGCGAAGCCCTGACCCCCGGGCAGCTTGTAGTTGATCTTCTCCTTGAAGAGGACCGCCGGCTCGGAGCAGAGCCTCTCCAGGGTCTCGCACAGGTCGGTGCGCGTGAGGAGTCCGCGCAGTCCGTCGTGGTAGGGGAGGAAGTTCTCGACCCGGCAGAGCTGACGCCGGTCTCCCTCGAAGTACTTCATCCAACGGCCGGGCGTCTCGGGCCAGCCGGCGAGGGTCTCCACCCAGTCGAGGAGCGCCCGCTGCTCGACCGAGTCCAGGGCACCGCGCAGGAGCGCATAGCGGTTCTCGTCCCATGACTTCTCGTGCTCGTCACGCAACCGGATCATCGCGGGACCCCTATAATGGCGGCGATGGCGTCGAGCGTGGACGAGCGGATCGCAGGGCTCCTCCGTCTGTTGGAGAACGCCGCCAGCAGCGACTATATCGGAGAGGGTGTATCCCAGCTCGAACACGCGCTGCAGGCGGCGCAGCTGGCGAGCGAGGCGAGCGCCCCGGACGCCGAGGTGCTCGCTGCGCTGCTCCACGACGTGGGCCACCTGTGTGCCGCCTCGGACGCAGAGCGCATGCGGAACCTGGGGGTGCACGGTCACGAGGACGTCGGCGCCGACCATCTCGAGGCGCTCGGTTTCCGCCCCGAGACCACGCGCCTGGTGCGCGGGCACGTCGCCGCCAAGCGATACCTCGTGGCGACCCGGCCGTCCTATGCCGCGCGTCTCTCGCCCGCGAGCACCGCGACCCTGGCTCTGCAGGGCGGTCCGATGACCGCCGACGAGTGCGCGGCCTTCGAGGCAGACCCCTTGCACGAAGCCATGCTCCGCCTGCGCTCGTGGGACGAGGCGGCCAAGATGCGCGATCGGCGCGTGCCCCCGCTCTCGTCCTACGTCCCGCTGATGGCCGAGCAGCTGAGCGCGCGAGCCTGAGCCGCCGCCGCGAAGAGGACGGCGACCGCCGGATCACGCTGCGCCCGTGGGAGAGTGGAGCGCGATGAGCAGACGGGCGTGGATCGCGGCAGCCGTGCTGGTGGGGATCGGGGCCGCCGCCTTCCTGCTGGCGCGCGGGCCGGGCCCCCGGCTCTACCTGGGCGGTCCCATCCTCACCATGGATGCCAACGACACCGTGGCGGAAGCCCTGGCGGTCGAAGGCGACCGGATCGTCGCCGTCGGAGACGAGGCCGAACTCCGGGCGTGGACCGAGCGGGAGGGCGCCGAGGTCGTCGACCTCGCGGGCCGCGCGCTCCTTCCCGGATTCATCGACGCCCACGGGCACTTTCCCGGCGAGGGTCTGACCGCGCTGCACGTCGATGTCGGCAGCCCGCCGGTCGGCACCGTCGAGAAGATCGACGACGTGCTGGAGCGGCTGCGCGCGAGGGCAGCCGAGACCTCGTCGGGCGACTGGATCCTGGGCATCGGGTACGACGACACGCTGCTGGCCGAGATGCGCCACCCCACCAGGGCGGATCTCGACCGCGCCTCCGAGGACCACCCCATCGCGCTCCTTCACGTCTCCGGTCACCTGGCCACGACCAACAGCGCGGCGCTCCGCGAGCTCGGCATCGACGCGGCCACGCCGGATCCCGAGGGCGGCGTCATCCGGCGGGATCCCGAGACCGGCGAGCCCGACGGAGTCCTCGAGGAGACCGCCGCGGAGGGGCTCACGGCCCAGCTCCTGCAACCGTCGCTGCTCGAGGCCGTGACCATGGTGCGCGCGGCCGGGGAGCGTGCCGTGCGCGCGGGCGTGACCACGGTGCAGTCCGGCTTCACGCCGAAGGCGCAGATCCAGGGGCTCCACCTGCTGTCCCGGCTCGGGCTCGTCCCCGTTCGCCTGGTGATCTGGCCCGACCCCGACGCGGCCGATGCCCTCCTGGACGAGAGCTTCTCCTTCTCGTCCTACGACGAGGACTGGGTTCGACTCGGCGCGGTCAAGCTGGTCGCCGACGGCTCGATCCAGGGCTACACGGGCTACCTGAGCGAGCCCTACCACGTGCCCCCCGGCGACGATCCCGGCTACCGCGGCTACCCGCGCATCTCCCGGGACGAGCTCCTGGAGAGCGTTCCCCGCTATCACGCCGCGGGGCTCCAGGTAGCCGTGCACGGGAACGGCGACGCGTCCATCGACGACATCCTCGACGCCTTCGAGGCGGCCCAGGCCGCCGCGCCGCGCGAGGACGCGCGGCCCATCGTGATCCACGCCCAGATGGTGCGCGACGACCAGCTCGATCGCATGGCGGCCCTGGGCGCCATCCCGAGCTTCTTCAGCCTGCACACCTACTACTGGGGCGACCGCCACCGCGATCGGTTCATGGGACCGCAGCGCGCGTCGCGCATGAGCCCCGCGCGGAGCGCCGCCGCGCGGGGCCTTCACTTCACCATCCACTGCGACGCGCCGGTGGTGCCCATGGAGCCCCTGCGGCTCGTGTGGTCGGCCGTCAACCGCCGCTCCACCAGCGGTGCCTCGATCGGAGCGGCCGAGCGCATCGCGCCCATCCAGGCCCTGCGCGCTGTCACCATCGAGGCCGCCCGCCAGCACTTCGAGGAGGACCGCAAGGGCTCGCTCGAGCCCGGCAAGCTGGCGGATCTCGTGATCCTCTCCCGCTCGCCCCTCGACGACCCCGAGACGATCGACGAGATTCAGGTGCTCGAGACCATCGTCGGCGGCGAGACCGTCTACCGCGCGCCGAGATCGACGTCGAGGCCCGGAAGGGGCGGATCGAGGTGCCCGGGCTCCTAGGAAGCGTCGCCTCCGCCCAGGACGCCCGCCGCGCGCAGTGCCTCGATCCGGGCGTCGTCGTAGCCGAGCACGTCGCGCAGCACCTGCTCGGTGTGCTGGCCCAGGGTGGGAGCCTTGCTCGGGTCGGGCAGGGTCTCCCCGGCCAGCTTGACGGGGAAGCGCAGCATGTCCGCGCCGTGGTCCCGGGCGGGGAGCCACGGGAAGCGGTGCTGGAACTGCGGATCCTCGGCGATGTTCCTGGTGGTGTTGACCGGTGCGATGGGCGTGTTCCGCTCGTTTCCGAACGCGATCCACTCTGCCGAGGTCCGGGTCCGGAAGATCTCGCGCAGCTCCCGCTGCAGCTCGCGGTTGCCGCGCGCGTGGTCGGCGTACTTCGAGCCGGGCCACTTCTCGAATAGCTCCAGGCGGCCCACGCCCTCGCAGAAGTTCTTCCAGAAGGCCTGCTCGGAGGCCATGAAGAGCACGTGCCCATCCTTCGATTCGTACAGCTGGTAGCGCACGCCTTCCTTCATGCCGGCGGTGCCGGGCGCGCGCAGCTCGTAGCCGTCGGCCTTGTTGCCGGTCACCTCGGACTCGGGCCGCTCGTACGCCCGCCAGCTCTCGCTCCGGTACCAGTCCATGTAGGCGGCGGCGTCCGACTGGCCGATCTCCATCTGGCAGCCCCGGCCCGTTTCCCGCGCGCGGATCACGCCGGCCAGGATGCCCAGCGCCGCGTACAGGGGCCCCGCGTGCATGCCGATGGAGGCGTGCTCGGGGATGTAGGCAAAGCCCTCCTCGTCGACGGCCGGGTTTACGATGCCGGCCCAGGTATCGAATGCGATGCCGTGGGCCGGGAGGTCCTTGTACGGCCCCGTGGCCCCGTAGCCGGAGATGTTGCAGAAGATGATCTTCGGGTTGATCTGCGCGAGCTCGTTGTAGCCAAGCCCCCGCCGCGCCAGCGAGCCGGGCCGCATGGCTTCGACCACGGCGTCGGCACCGCGCACCAGATCCTTGTAGACGGCCACTCCTTCCTCGGTGCGCAGGTCGAGGACGATGCTCTTCTTGCCGCGATGAACGTGCAGGTGGAGCAGCGACACGCCCTCGACGATGGGCCAGGTCATCTCCCGGATGTAATCCCCGGTCGGCGGCTCCACCTTGATGACCTCGGCGCCCAGATCCGCCAGGTGGGTGGTGACCGCGCCCGGTCCGAGCAGCGAGCTCTCGATGACGCGAAGGCCGGCGAGGGGAGGGTGCGGCGGAGGCATAGGGCGCGGAGTCTAACCGTCGGAAGTCGCCTCTGGTACCCTGGTTCGGAACCGGGAGGACTCCATGCTCGACATCCGAGAGCTTGGCATCGGACCCTGCAAGTTCCTGGAGAAACGCCGCGCCGAGCTCGCCGGGCTGCGCTTCGAACGGATCCAGGCCGCGCCCCTCTCGCCCACCATTGGCGCGGAGCTCCGGGGCGTCGATCTCGCGAACCTCGACGACGAGACCTTCGCGGAGATCGAGCGCGCCTTCCTCGAGTACAAGGTCATCTTCTTCCGCGACCAGGACATCTCGACCGAGCAGCACCTCTCCTTTGCCCAGCGCTTCGGCGAGCTCGAGGAGCACCCCTTCATCAAGGCCAAGGACGGATACGGGGAGATCGTGTCCTTCGAGAAGGACGAGAAGGTGGTGGGCGTCGAGAACATCTGGCACAGCGATGTCAGCTGGCGGGAGGTCCCGTCCCTGGGCTCAGTGCTGCGCGCCCGGGCGGTGCCCGAGGTCGGCGGCGACACCCTCTGGTCGGACATGGAGGCCGCCTACCAGGGCCTGCCGGATGATCTGAAGCAACGGATCGACGGCCTCCGCGCGATCCACGACTTCAGCCAGTCCTTCGGCATCG
>JAPUKG010000071.1 GCA_027295775.1 Pseudomonadota bacterium | reverse complement strand
GGGGTGTCCCCAGTGGAGCCGCAGGAGCGCCCACGCGGATTCGAGGGCATCGCGGTAGCCGCGCTCGACGGAGCCCCACACCGCCTGCTTCGAGAGCGCCATCGCCTGGGGGGAGTTGCCGAGCATGGAGCGCGCCATCTCGCCGGCGCACTTCCGGGCGTCTTCGGGGGTGGCCACCAGCTCGTCCACCAAACCGAGCGCGTGCGCCCGAACCGCCGGCATGCGGTAGTGACGACCCATCAGGGTCATGCGCAGCGCGCTGCCCAGGGGCAGGCGCTTGGCGAGCCCCACGTTCTCGAGGGCGCCCACCATGCCCACGTTCACGTGCGTGTCCATGAAGGCCGCGTTCTCGGAGGCCACCACGATATCCGAGTCCACCACGAAGTGGAGACCGCCCCCCACGCACAGCCCGTTGACGGCACAGATCACCGGCTTCCAGACCCGGTTCTGGTGCGGCGACCAGAAGACCGCCTCCTCGAGGGGCCGGTTGTTGAAGACCTCGTCGGCGTCGTCGGCCTCGGCCTCGGAGACGTCGAAGCCGGTGCAGAAGTGCTTCTCGCCGGCGGCCGTCACGACCGCGACCCGGATCCCGGGGTCGTCCCGCACCTGGGTCCAGATCGCCCGGAAGATCCGGTGCATGCCCGGCGTGAGCGAGTTGCCCCGCGCGGGCCGATCCAGGGTGATGGTGGCGATGCTATCGCTCACCTCGTAGCGCACCCCGTCGAGAGGCGCGGAGAGATCGACGTCTTGTCCGCTCATGGCTGGGCTCCCTTCTGCGCCTCGGCGCGCTCGCTTCGGCTCGCGCTGGAAAAGTGCGCGAGCACCGTCTCGCCTGCGTCGCCGAGGGAACGCGAGGCGAGCTGGCGCACGAAGCGCGACACGTGAAAGACGGGACCCTCCAGGGTGATGCCCAGGGCGCCGAACGTCTGGTGCGCCACGTGGGCGGCCTCGAGCGACGCGGCCCGTGCCGAGAGCCGCGCCGCGGATGCGCGCACCCCGGCCTCCGCACTGTCCTCGTCGAAGTGCCACGCCGCCGCACGCACGAGCGTGCGCGACGCGGCCAGGTGCATGTGGCAGTCGGCCAGCGGATGGGCCACGGCCTGGAATTCGCCGATCGGCCGGCCGAACTGCGTGCGCGTACGCGCGTGCTCGACCGCGTCCTCCACCAGCTGTCCACCGGCCGCCGCCATCAAGGCGGCGAGCGCGACGTCGAACAGCGCAAGCACGCCCGGCTCCGCCCCGAGCTCCTCGCCACGCTCGAGGGCGACGCGTCCCCACGGCTCACCGCCCAGGGTCTCCACCGGCTCGACGCTCCCGGTGGCACGTGCGCGGAAGACGCGTCCGCGCTCGACCCACAGGAAGAGGTCCGCCACCGGCGCCCAGGGAACCAGCGTGCTCCCGGCGTGACCCACGGCCGCGATCGCCCTCCCCTCCACGACCGCCGCGCGCTCGTCGTCGAGCAGGACCCGGCTCGCCAGCAGGGTCTCCGGAAGCGGACCGGGAAAGGCCGCGCGACCAAGCGCCTCGAGGACCGCGACGGCCTCGAGGGCGCCGCCGTCGTCGGCGGCGGCCGCCAGGAACCCGGTCGCCGCCAGCTCGCGCCACAGCTCGAGCGGGAGTGCGCCGCGCGCGCGTGCCTCCCGGGCCACCTCGGGCGGGCAGCGCTCGCGACAGAACTGATTCACCGCGTCGGCGATCGCCTGCTGTCCATCGTCGAAGTCGAGGTCGAGGCTCACGCCTGCCCCCACCGCGCGCGGAAGACCGCCCGACAGTGCGCCTCGACGCCGCCGAGCTCGAGTCGGAGCGCCTGCAGGCGCATGCTCCACACGTGGAGATCGTGCTCCCGCGTGTAGCCGATGGCGCCCGAGAGCTGATGCGTCTCGCGGAAGACCTGGGCCGCCGCCCTCAGGGCATAGGCGCTGGCGGTGGCGGCCAGCTCCGGCGGCGCACCGCGGAAGGCCGCCTCGTACGCGAGCCAGCGGCTTCCCTCCACCAGAATCGCGCACTCGGCCAGGCGGTGCTGGACGGCCTGGAACGAGCCGATGCTCCGCCCGAACTGGCGCCGCTCCTTCAGGTAGTCGACCGTGACATCGAGGGCGGCCTGCATGGTGCCCGCCGCCTCCACGGCGAGTGCCACACGCCACCAGCTCGACAGACGCTCTCCGCTGCCCGCCCCCAGCGAGTCTCCACCCGCCAGCCGTGCCCCGGCGCCGCGGGCGTCGCCCATGGGGTACCCGTAGCTCGACGGGACGGGCTTCACTTCCCCCGCCTCGAGGGCGACCACGCGCGCGTCGTCTCCGTCGAGGACCAGCAGCGTGCGCGCGTGGGCGGCGTAGCGGACGGGTCCAGGCTGGCTCGTGCTCGCCAGAGCCAGGGGCCCGGGCAGCTCGCGCTCGCGGACGCCCGGTCCCACCAGGGCGCCGGCGCCGAGCGCGACGACGCCGCCCGCCCGCGCCACCGCCTCGACGATCAGTGCCGCCTCGAGCGGCCCCGTGTCCTCCCCGCGCGCCACGTCGCGAAAGCCCGCCTCCGCCAGCGCCGCATCGAGGGGCGCGTCGTACTCGACCTTCGCGCCCAGCTCGATCGCGCGGGCCGCGCCAGCGTGCTGAGCCAGGAGCTGGTCGACCGCCTCACAGATGGCGCGCTGGTCGTCGCTGAGCTCGAAGTCCACCGGCCGACTACTCCTTGGGGAGTCCCAGGAAGCGACTCGCGATCAAGTTGAGCTGGATCTCGGTCGCGCCCACGGCCACACCGGCGGTCATCGCCAGCCGGAAGTTTGCGTCGGCGAAGGAGCCGTACTCCATTCCCTCGGGCCCGTAGAGCTCGAGAGCCAGCTCTCCCACGAATGCGTCGGCCCGGGTTCCGGCCACCCGGGCGATCTGGGTGTCGGTGCTGGGCGGAGCACCCTTGGCGCGCTGATCGATCACGCGGTAGGTGAGCAGCCGCGCGGCCTCGCATACGGCCAGGGCCTCACCGAGCTTCTCCTGGATGCGGGGGTCGTCGAGGCGACCGCGCTCGCGCAGGTCGCGAACGATGCGGTCCAGGGTGAGGGCGGCGCGGGCGTAGCGCGCCGCGCCCACGCGCTCGTACTGAAGCGAGTGGGTGACGACGCCCCAGCCCTCGTTCTCGGGCCCGCGCCGGCAGTTCACGGGCACGTGCACGTCGTCGAAGAAGACCTCGTGGAAGTAGCGCTCGCCCACCACCGATGGGATCTCGCGCACCTCGATGCCCGGGAGCTTCATCGGCACCAGCAGCACCGAGATCCCTCGATGGCGCGAGGAATCCGGGTCACTGCGCACGAGCAGGAAGCAGAAGTCGGCGTGGTTGACGTAGGAGGTCCAGATCTTGTTGCCGTTGACGATGTACAGGTCGCCCTCGCGCCGAGCCGAGGTGCGCAGGGCGACCAGATCCGAGCCCGAGGCGTGCTCGGAGAAGCCCTGGCACCACAGTACCTCGCCCCGGGAGATTCGCGGCAGATGGAACGCCTTCTGCTCCTCGCTGCCGAAATCCATGATCGCCG
>JAPUKG010000070.1 GCA_027295775.1 Pseudomonadota bacterium | reverse complement strand
GCCGGCGCGTGCGCCGTGGACATCACGCCGGTCGTCGGCGTGAACCACACCGATCCCATCTATCTGGCCGGCTTCGACAACGATCGGGTAGCGACCGGCGTGCACGATGCCATCTGGGCGCGCGGCCTGGTGCTGCAGCGCGGCGACACCAAGATCGGTCTCGTGACCCTCGACCTGGTCGGTTACTTCTACAACGAGGTCCAGACGATCCGCAGCCTGGTCGATCCCGCGCTCGGCTTCGACTCGATTACGGTGTCGAGCACTCACAACCACGAGGGGCCGGACACCATGGGCCTCTGGGGTCCGGAGCAGACGATTACCGGCGCCGACCTGGGCTACCTCGACTTCGTCAACGACAGTGTGGTGGCTTGTCTCGAGCAGGCGGATGCGGCGAAGGTCACCGCGGCGATCAAATTCGTCACCGGATCGACCGTGGGCGCGTCGCTCCCGCCCTGGCCCGACCTGGTGGCGGACGGCGAGGTGCTACGGGAGCTGGTCGTCGAGCCCCTGGAGGCCGACCCGATCCTCGTCCAGGGTGACGCCGGCCCCGTGATCAACCCGTCCGTGCCGGCCTTCCAGATCCGGCGCCATGTTCCGATCCGGAGGCGCATCCGCCAGCTCCTGGCCTGGCTGTTCCGCTTCGGCGAGCGCCCGTTCCCGGACCTGTCGCCGCTGCGGCAGACGATCGCCACCGTCGTGAACTATGCCAGCCATCCCGAGTCGTTGGGCGCCAGCAACACACTGATCGCCTCCGACTTCCCCCACTTCATGCGCGAGGTGCTGGAAGCCGAGTACGGGGGCGTCGCCATCTACGTGAGCGCCGACTTGGGCGTCCTCCAGGGACCCCTCGACGTGGACGTGGCGGATGCCCAGACGGGAGAGCCCGTCCCCCGTCGAACCTTCGCGTTCGCCGAGCGAATGGGCGAGCTCCTGGCCGAGCGGGCCATGCTCGCGCTCGATGGCGAGGACCGCTGGCGGGCCCGGCCCGAAATCGAGGTGGCGACGAACGGACCCATCGAGGTGATCGTCGAGAACCCCTTCTTCTTCGCGCTCGGCCAGCTGAACGTGTTCGGGCGGCGCGGGCTGATGACGAACGCGGAACTTCAGCCCTTCGTGGAGACCGAGGCCCAGGCCCTGCGCATCGGCCCGGCGATCCTGGCGGTGACGCCCAACGAGCTCGACCCGCAGATCGGGAATCTGTACCGCGAGCAGATGACTGGCGTCGAGCACCGCTTCATCATCGGTCTCGGCAACGACGAACTCGGCTACCAGATGCCGGAGGCGAAATTCAACCCGTCGTGCTTCCTCTGCTTCCTCGAGGTCTTCCTGGGCATCGAGGAGCAGTGCCCGGTCCTCGAGACCCTCGACTGCAGCACCGTGTTCCAGAACAACATCGGGCCCGCCGCGGACCCCCAGCTCCAGGCGGTGTTGCAGGGCGTGATCGCCGAGGTGAACCCGTAGCCGGCGCGGTGCGTCCCGCGGTTCTCGCTCTGGGCCTCGCGTGGATTGCGGTCGTCGCGCCGGCGCACGTGGTTCTGCACCGGGCCACGCTGCGCCAGTGGCTGCAGCACTCGGCCCTCTCCCTGGAGGTGGAGTTTGCGTCGGGGCCGCTGGTCTGGTCGGCTCCCGACGGGGCGGACCGGCAGGAATACTTTCGCGTGCGCATCCTCGAAGTGCTTCGGGGAGACGCGCCCACGGCGGACGTGCTCGAGTTCTTTCCGCACGCGGAGGGGTTTCCGGCCTTTCGCGAGGGCGATCGCTCGCTGCTCTTCCTCGAGGAGACTCGCACGCGGCCGGAGTTCCGGCCGCTGGTGGCGCGCTTTCCGTGGTTCTCGATGCAGGGAGCGGGCGATGAGTGGGTGCTCCGCCGCGAACCGGGCGACGCCGTCCGCGAGCAGGCGCGCTTCTACGCGCAGTGGCTGGCGGCGGGCGCCGATCCCGCCACCGCAGCCGCCGAGTTCCGGCGCGGGCTGCTGGCGGGATTCCGCTCGGGGGTCCCGGCGCTTGCGGGTGACTCGCTGCTCGAGCTGGTCCGCATTGCGGCCATTCCGGGTGTGCTCGACGATGCCGCCGACACGGCGCCCTTTGCCGCGCTGATCGACGACCCCGCGCTCGGCCTGTCGACGCGGCTGGCGCTGCTGCGGGCCCTCACCGGCCGACCGGGCGTCGATGTAGGCGCTCACTGGAGGCGCCTGCTGGCCGCGGATCTCGAGCGGGGCGAGGTGCGTCAGCTCGCGCGCGCGGCGACGACCGTGGATGACCCCCAGCTCTCGAACTGGCTCGGCGCGCTGCTCCGCTCGACGGATCCGGAGCTCCGGGTGGTGGCCGCGCAGGCGCTGGCCGACCCCCGACACGCGTCGCACGTGCCGGCCCTGGCTCGGGCCGCCGAGGCCGGCAACGCGCGTGTGGCCCGCGCCGCCATCCAGGCGCTGGGTGTGATCGGCGGCGACGAGGCGCGCCGCGCGCTCGGCGGGCTGGCGGTGGGTCCGGATCCCGAGCGGGCCCGCTGGGCCGGTGCCGCGCTCCAGCGCCTGAATGCGCGGACCGTTGCCCGTTAGACGCCGACCGCTGTCCGTTGGAAGCTAGAAGCCGAGCGGCAGCCCGTAGGCCGGCGGCCGGGAATCGTCTGGGCTGGGCGCTGCGCTCCGCTGGGCATCGACGCCGAAGACGCCAGCCATCAGGATCGCCGTGGCCAGGGCCGCCCAGAGCCAACCCTGCACGCGGGTTCGCCGCTCGGATCGGGCCGCCACCAGCACGACCGTCTCGTTGTCGCGCGGCTCGAAGACCCGGTGCTCCCAGAGCCAGCTCGACAGCTCGAGACGGCACTCGCTGGGCGACGTCGAGTGCAGCCGACGCTCCAGCAATCGCCGCACCGCGCTCGCCGACGGGATCCGCTGGCGGGGCTTGCCGCGCAGACAGGCGCGCACGAGTCGGGCCAGAAAGCGCGGTGTGCCTCGGGCACGCCGGCCTACTCGGACGTAGCGCTCCTTGGTCATGCGCTTGTGCAGGCTGTCGGCGTCGTCTTTCCGAGGCGACGCGTAGGGCGGCTCGCCGACGAGCATCTCGTACAGCAGAGCGCCCAGGGAGAAGAGGTCGCCCCGACCGTCCATGCGCTCGCCCATCATCTGCTCCGGTGGCATGTACGGCGGTGATCCGATCGCCATGCCGGGCTGGGTGAGGGCGGCGCCGTTGCTCTCGAGGGCGATCCCGAAGTCGGCGATCTTCACCTCGCCGCGCCGGCCGAGCAGTACGTTGGCGGGCTTCAGGTCTCGGTGCACGGTCCCCTGGGTGTGGATCTCCTCCAGGCCGCGCGCGACCTCGAGCGCGATCAGTGCGGCGATGCGCCAGGGCAGGGGGCCCGTGACGCCGAGCGCGCTGCTGAGGTCCACGCCGTCTACGAACTCCTGGCCGATGTAGTGGTCGCCGCGGAAGGAGAAGCAGTCGTAGACCGCCACCACGTTCTGGTGGTGGACGGCAGCGGCGGCGCGCGCCTCGCGCTGAAAGCGCTCCAGGAGCTCCGGGGAGTCGGCCAGGTCGCGGCGCAGCTTTTTCAGCACCACCGGGCGGTCGAGGGACGGCTGCCGCGCGCGCAGCACCACGCCCATGCCCCCGCGACCGATCTCCTCCTCGACCACGAAGTTGCCGAGTGTCTTTTCGCGGACCTCCACCATGGCTTCGGCCGACGACTCCGCTATTCCGGGAGGACGTGCGTCTTGAGAACGCGCGGGCGCTCCTCGAGGACGAACTGGAAGCAGTGCTTGCCCATCTCGATGCGGTCGCCGTGCTTGAGCTCGGCGGCCATGGTCGGGCTTCCGTTGAGCACGACCCCGTTGGTGCTGCCGAGGTCGCGGATCCGAAACCCGTCCTCCAGCAGCTCGAGGGAGGCGTGCTCCTGGGACATGGCGGCGTCGTCGAAGGCGAGGTCGACGCCCGGGCCGCGCCCGACCGTTGTCTGCGGACGCTCCAGGGGATACTCGTTCCCGGCGGTGGCGCCGGAGATCGAGACGAGCAATGCCCGATGCCGCTCGAGGAAATCGTTCTTCTGGCCGGCGTCGTCCTTCCGGCTGATCTTGCGGGTGTGCCCGTCGTGCATGTCGGCCTCCTGGTTTGCACCGACTGACGGATCGGCCTTCCAGGGCACTGTCTTGAGGGGGAACGGGCCCGTCGGCTTCCATCACGAGCGCGCAGCTCTCCCCGCACCTCGTCGATCCCGTGCAGACAAAGCGCGGTACGCTCTCCGCGAAAGGATCCGCCGACGCCGACGTGAAGCCCAGCCTCGCCACCGAGCTCGCCTACTACGCCAGCCCCGCGCCGATGACCGACCTGGGCGAGCACGAGGACCTGCTCACGGGCCTCCCGAGCGAGGTCGCCGCGCTCTGCGAGGTGGTGCAGGGCCTGCTGATCCACCCCTTCCTCACCCACCTCTACGATGTCGAGGCCTCCGAGCGCCGCCAGCGCGAGGAGCCCCAGCTCCGCTCGGTGGGCCAGATGCTCGCGCGGATCCGGGCGGCGGACGGCCGGCCGCTGATCGAGCCCCGGTCTCCCGAGGGCCGCCTGCTCGGCAACTGCCGGCACTTCAGCACGCTCCTCTGTGCGCTCCTGCGGCATCGGGGCGTCCCGGCCCGCGCCCGCTGCGGATTCGCGGGCTACTTCCTTCCGGGCCACTACGAAGACCACTGGGTGTGCGAGGTCTGGGGGTCCGAGTCGGAGCGCTGGGGTCTCGTGGATGCGCAGCTCGACCCGGTGCAGCGCGAGAAGCTGAAGATCACGATCGATCCCCTGGACGTCACGCGCGACGAGTTCGTGGTGGCTGGGCAGGCGTGGCGGCTCTGCTGCAGCGGTGCCGCGGACCCGACCACCTTCGGGCTCTCGGTCATCCGGGAGAGCGGACTCGCGTTCGTGTGCGGCAACCTCGTGCGGGACGTGGCCGCGCTCAACAAGGTGGAGCTCCTGCCCTGGGACGTGTGGGGATTGCTCGAAGCTGGCTTCGGAGACGGCAATCCCTTCGCCAAGACCCCCGAGCAGATCCTCGCAGCGCTCGACGGCGCCCACCGGGCGGCCATCGAGGAGGTCGCCGCGTGGACGGCCAGCGAGGTCGTGTTCGACGCCGTGCGGCGGGCCTACGACGCCGACCCGCGCTGGCGCGTTCCGCGCTCCATCATCCGAGGCTGGCCCGACGGCGCCAGGGTCGATCTGGGAGAGCTCGGGCTCGCCTAGGCGCCACGGAGTGGTGCGACCACCTGCTCGGCGAACTGCTCGAGCAGGTCGGGGTCGCGGCCCTGGATGCAGACGTAGCTGATCCCGGTCTCCTCACGGCGGCGCTGGAGGCGGTCCTGGATCTCGGCGCCGGAGCCCGTCAGGAAGAGCGGGCAGTCCGCGACCTGCTCGACGCTCATGCCGGTATTGCCGGCCAGGCCCTCGCGGAGCGGCTTGGGATCGTCGGTGAGCGCCACCACGAACACCAGCGAGTTGAACTCGATGGCGTCGGGATCGCGGCCTGCGGCCCGGGCACCCTCGCGAGCCCACTCGGTCTTCTCGCGCACCCGCTCGGGCGCCAGGTCTGCGGCCGTCTGGTTCGTGACCTTCCCCTCGTGCAGGGTGGGATTGATGCCGACGATGTCCGCGTGGCGGCCGGCGAGGGTCAGCACCCGCTTGCCGCCGCCCCCGACCAGCACCACCGGCGCCGCGCCTTCGGGAAGGTCGGCGGCCTGGGGCACCTCGTTCACCTGATAGTGCACGCCCGAGAAGGTCGTGGTCTCCTGGGTCCACATGCTGCGGATGATCTGGAGTGCCTCGTCGAGCCGCTCGATGCGGATGCCGGGCCGGTCGTACGTCAGGCCCGCCTGGACGTAGTCGCTCTCCATCCAGCCCGCGCCGAGTCCGAATTCGTGGCGGCCTCCGGACAAGAGCTGGATGGTGGCCGCGGCCTTGGCGAACACCACGGGGTGGCGGAAGTCGACATCGTAGACCAGCGATCCCACGCGAACCGTCGACGTGGCCGCGGCCACACCGGCCAGCGCGGCCACCGGATCCCACTGGGAGCCGAAGTGGTCGGGCCAGAAGATTGTCGAGTAGCCGAGGGTCTCGATGCGGCGCGCGCGGTCCGCCCAGTCGTCGGGGGGAAGGCTCGAGAGCTGGACACCGAAGCGGAAGGGGTTGGGCACGATTTCTCCTCGGCTGACAGGGTGGAGCGACGATAGCGTTCAGGGTGTCGCCGTCGCGACGGTGATCGCGTGGCGGCGGCCGCCGCGCCCGGCCCGATGACGCGTCACGTCGAAGCCCGCGCGCTGCAGCCGCTTCTCGAAGCGGGGCTCGGGTGCCTCGGACCAGCACGCCAGTACCCCGGACCGGCGCAGGGCGCCCCGACCAAGTCCGAGCGCCGCGCTGCCGAAGACGGGATCGTCCACGCCCCCCGGACCCCCGTAGAGGTCGAGGAGGATGGCGTCGAAGCGCTCGTTCGGGGGGCCGGCGGCGGCCCGTCCGATGCAGGTCGCCACGTCGCCGAGGAAGAGTGCGACTCGGGGATCGGCGAGTCCGCGCCCGGACACCGGGGCGAGAGGACCGCGGCACCAGCGCGCGATCACCGGGTGGAGCTCCGCCACCTGGACCGTGGCGGTCTGCGGCAGGCGATCCAACGCCGCGCGCAGCGTGATCCCCATGCCGAGCCCGCCGATCAAGACGCGGGCGTCGCCCTGCGCAGCCAGGGCGGCGCAGCCGTGCTCGGCCAGGGCGGCCTCGGAGCGGTCCGCCGCGCTGTTCATCAGGATGCGACCTGCCAGCACGATCAGGAAGTCGCCCGGACCGCGCTCGTCGGGGCCTCGCCGACGCCGCAGCTCCAGCGGTCCGTCGCCGGTCTCGACGCGCTCGAGGGTCTCCCAGGGTCGTGTCAAGCGCCGAAGCCCAGCGAGCGCAGGGTGTCGCCGTGGCGTTCGCAGAGCCCGAGGTAGTCGGGCGAGTCCGCGTGTCGACGGCGATCGTCCCGGCGCACCTGGGCGGTCGCGGCTTCTAGCCAGTCTCGGCTGGGGACGAGACCGAGGAAGGTCGCCGTGCGGTCGAGCACCTTCTCGGGCTCCTCGAGCAGCTCCTCGTAGGTGATTTCGAGATAGCTCCCCGCGCTGAGCCGCCCGCTCTCGTCCCGGATGCGCAGGAGCCGCGACCGCCACAGCTCGAAGAAGCGGTCGATCGAGATCTCGCCCCTCGCCACCGCCAGCCGCGCGCGGTAGGCGCGGCGCCAGGCGATGGCCGGCCAGTAGTTGACGCCCCAGGCCACCTGCAGCCGAAAGCTCAGCACGTCGGACATGGAGATCGCCACGTCGCGGCCGTCGCGCACGATGTGCACGAACTTCGCCTCGGGCCAGAGCGACTGGAGCGTACCCATGCACAGGCCGTAGTCCGGCGTTTTGTCGCCCCAGACCGAGGCGCCGTGCCGGCGCGCCAGCTCCCTGTAGAAGACGGTCATGATCCCCGCCAGATCGCGGCGGGGAAGTGCGTCCACTGCGGGCGCCAGCGCCGCGGCGAAGGATTCGTGATCGAGTCCCTCTTCGCCGAGGATCCGCTCGTATGCGGTCTTGCCCTTGGCCATGTAGACGAGGCGGGCGGCGTCGAAGAACTCGGTCAGCTCGATCTCGCGGTGGCCGAAGAAGTCGAAGAGGAGCGGGATCCAGTGGGTCTCCTTGACGACCCACGCGTCGGGGTGGAGCCGCAGGAGCCTGCGCAGAAGCGTGGAGCCGCAGCGCCCGGTTCCGACGACAAAGAAGCCCCGCTCGCCCACTAGATGATGCTAGCGCTTCCGGCGCGCGGCGGAGGCGAGGCGCTATCTTCGCGGCCGCCGTGAGCATCGCCTTCGTCGCCTGTGTCGAACCGGGTCGCCTCGAGAGCGAAGCCGTGCTGCTGTTCCGCTCGATCCGCCGCTACGCAGGGCGCTACCGAGACGCGCGCATCGCGAGCTTGCAGCCCCGCTGCGAGATGCCCCTCGCGGCCGAGACCCTCGCGGCGTTCCGCGAACTCGACGTGGAACACCGGGCCCTGAAGCTCAACACCGAGCTGCCGGACTACCCGGTCGGCAACAAGGTCTTTGCCTCGGCCTGGGCCGAGGAGAATCTGGACGAGGAAACCCTCGTCTTCGTCGACAGCGACTCCCTCTTCACCGGGGAGCCCACGGATCTCGACCTCGATTCCCAGCGAGATTCCCGGTGGGACGCCGCGGTACGACCGGTCAATCAGAAGAACGCCGGCAGCACCGGACCCGACGACAGGAAGGACCGCTACTGGCTGCGGCTCTACGAGCTGTGCGGCGTGTCGCCGGGGCCCTTCGTGGACACGGCGGTGAGTCGCGAGCGAATCCGCGGCTACTGGAACGCGGGCCTGGTGGCCGCGCGGCGCAGCGCCGGGTTGTTCGGTCGCTGGCGTGACAACCTGCGCCGCCTCGTCGCCGCGAGCCACCTGCCCTGGAACGGCATGAAGAACCTGGACCAGTTGGCGTTGGCCGCCGCCCTGGCGGCCGCGCCGGGGCGCGTCCGCGTGCTCGACGGGCGCTACAACTACCCGCTTCCCAAGCGCGACCGGCTGACGGAGCCGTTGCGGAGCGCGCCCCTCGAGGCGCTCGTTCATGTGCACTACTTCCGCTGGCTCCACCAGCCGGGCTTTCTCGACCGCCTGGTTCCACCCCTGGCCGCCGACTCGGAGATCGCCGAGTGGCTGGCGGGGGCGCTGCCCCTGGAGCCCCGGATCGACGACCCCGCTCGAAAGACGCGCTAGCCGATTCTGCCGGCCACTGCAGCGCAGACGCGCTCGATGCGCTCCCGCTGGTCGGCATCGAAGGGGGGAAACTCGACCGGCTCCGACGCGGGAACCTCGAGGTCCCCGCGCTCCGCGTAGTAGCGGTTCTTGGAGCGCAGCCGGGAGCCGTGCTCGTGCTCGTCGTCCAGGCAACGGAGCGGGGCGAGATCGGCGGGCGAGGCCGGGGTACTCCCGGTGCAGTGCGCGACCACGTCGGCCAGGACGTCGGCCGGTCGGGCGCACAGCTCGTGGTACGGGATCAGCAGGTCGAGGTGGTGGCGGTCGCGCAGGATCGCCCCGTTCACGAGGCTCCACTGGCGTGCGCACTGGACGACCTTGTCGTCCTGTACGAGCGCCCGCCAGCCGGGCGGCTTGACGCCCCACCATCCCTCTTCGGGCGGACGTCCGCTCTCGGCGTGGGGCACGTACTTCTTGGCCAGCGAGTAGACGTTGGGGACGGGCCGCCGCACCAGCGAGACGATCGTGCTCTCGGGGAAGAGTGCGCGGAGCCAGGGCAGACGCAGACTGTTGTACGGGTTCTTGTTGACCCAGAGGCCTGGTGCCGAGTCGAGTGCTTCGAGCCGGCTGCGAAGCAGCCGCGCGGTCCCGGCGTCGGCGTAGCCGGCGCCGATCTCGTGGCCGCGCTCCCCGCCCGTGGCCCGATAGATCGCGCCGGCCGGCTCGCCCTCGGGTGAGAAGGGCGGCTCGTTGCCCCAGAACGCGTTTCCCTCGCCCTCGAACGGGTTGGTGGCCAGGCCCGTCTCCTGGAGCAGCCGGGAGAGGAGCGTGGTGCCGGACTTCTGGAGGCCGACGACGAGGATCAGTCGCTTCACGTCGTCGCCGATCCAGTCGCGGGTGGGGTCGCGAGCGCGGACGGCGCGGCCAGCCGCGCACCGTCGAGCGGGTAGCCCAGCTCGGCCGCCAGGACGCAGCCCTCGAGGATCCGATCGCACTCGTCTTCGTCCAGGGTCGGCGGTGCGGGGGCCAGCGGCGCAGGACGCAACGGCCCCTCCGGCTCGAGCCCCAGGAATGCGCTCACCCGGGCCAGGAGCCCGGAATCCCGGAACCAATCCTCGTAGCGCACGACCAGGAGGTCGGCAGATCCGCGCTGGGCGAGGATGAGGCCCAGCAGGTGGTTGTGCAGCTCGATCCGCCGCGCGACGGGGTCGGCGCGGCCGCTCTGGAAGACCGGGCACGCGCCGTCGGCCAGCTGTCCCCGCCGCTGCCGCCACGAGTGCAGGACCGCCACGGGATGGCGAACCGACACGACGCAGCGGATGCCCGCCCGGAGCAGCAGGTCCAGGTGCGCGAGGAAGATCTCCGGGTTCTTGAGCCCGAGCCGGAAGTCCGGCTTCGCGTCGACACGCCGCATTCGTTTGGGCTGGCTCCAGGTGTCGAGGGGACGGTGGCCCGCGAAGCCGGGGGTTCCCTCGAGAGTCGGGATCTCCTCGCCGTCCAGGATCTGGCGGCGGAAATCCGCGAAGAACTCGACGATGCGGGGGCTCACGCCGTGATCGCGGTAGAAGCGCCGGAACACCCCCGCCGGATCGGAGATCGTGACGGTGTGCGGTGGGTCGTGCAGCACGGCTGAGAGGTAGGTCGTGCCACTTCGCGGCAGGCCCGTGAGGGCGAAGCGCGGATCACCGTGCTCAGCCATCGCCGGCCGTGTAGCTCCAGTCGGCGGCGTACTCGGGCAGCCGCTCGAAGGTCTCGTGGGCCTCCCGGCGAAGGGTCGGATCGGGCTCGGTGCGCCAGCGCGCCACGCTCCGGCGTGTGATCCGATCGCCGTGGCGGCGCCGGTTGTGGCGATTCAGCTCGCCCACCATGCCGGGCCCGCGCAGGTCGCACTCGACGAAGCGGCGGATGGCGTCGAGGACCCCGGGGTCCGTGCACAGGTCCTCGTAGCGCACGCGGAGACAGGGGAGGGCGGCCTCGATCTCGCGCTGCTCGGCGAACGCGCGCCGGATCTCGTCGCTCACCGCCTCGGGGGTCAGGGCTTCGAGGGCCACGCCTCGGTCGCGGCGCTTGTCGTGCAGCGAGAGGTAGATGTCCCTCGGATCGCGGCCGAGCAGGACGACTCGCCACTCCGGTGCGCGCGCCGTGAGCCGCCGCCAGCCGTCGTGCTGGATCTCCTTGATGCCCACCTGGTGCACCACCGGCTCGAGGGCCGGGAGCAGGTCGTGCACGAAGAAGTCGAGGAGCTTCTCGCGGTCCCCGGCCGGGGCGGTCTTGCGCAGCGCCTCCAGGTCGAGCCCGCACTTTCGGAACAGCTCGATCACGTTGGGCTGGAGCCGGAACTTGCCGCGCGCCCACCCGGGCTCGCGGAACACGAACGAGTGCGGCAGCTGGCTCAGGGCCTCGCAGAGCAGGTTCGACCCGGAGCGCCGCACGGCGGCGACGTAGACGAGGGGCTTCTCCATCGCCCGGGCAGGGTGGCACAGGTTTCGGGGGCCGGCCCCTCGTCGCAGCGGACCCCGGCGCTAGGTACCGGTGTAGGCGCTCTCCGCGTGCTGGGTCAGGTCGAGCCCGGCCTCCTCTTCCTCTTCGTCGACGCGCAGTCCCACGACGGCGTTCAGGATGGAGAGGATGATGAAGGTGCCGATGCCGCAGTAGGCGTAGGTGGCGACGATGGCGATGACCTGGGTGACGAGCTGACCCGGGTTCCCCGTGAGCAGACCGCCGTCCGAGAGCGCCGTCGAGGCGAAGATTCC
>JAPUKG010000007.1 GCA_027295775.1 Pseudomonadota bacterium | reverse complement strand
GCGAGAACGCCGCCGCGGCCGAGGCTCTCGAGCATGCGTCGAAGCTGCCGGGATCGCCGCGCTACCTGCCGCGCCTGGTGGCGCGGCTCCGCTCCGAGTCCGCCGACGTGGAGGCGGCCGAGATCTTCCTGCGCCAGCTGGTGCGGGACGCGCCCGACGAGCACGCCCGCGCCGAGTACCAGGGGGCCCTCGACGAGATCGAGATCGAGTACCGGGCTCGCGCCCTCGACCGGGCGCGCGACGCGTTCCGGGAGCTGCACGGACGGGACATAGAGAAGCTCGAAGACCAGGTCCTCGGGGCGCACCCGGTGTTGGCAGGCCTGCCGCCGGCGGAGCCGCCTTCGCTGCCCCCGGGCCTGCGCCGGGATTCGCGCTGGATCCTCGACCCGGAGACCGGGGAGATCCGCTCGACCTACTACGGGCGGCGCTATCGGGTGAACTTCCATCCGCAGGAGCGGAAGCGCCTGGAGGAGTGGAAGCGGCAACGCACCGGAAGGGAGGACCCCCGCGATGCCGGATGACGGGCGCGAAGTCGTCCGCGTTCGCGGCGTGGTCAAGGACGTCCGCCCGGGCCTCGGTCTGCGCCGGAAGCGGATCCTGCACGGCATCAGCCTGACCGTGCACCGGGGCGAGATCTTCGGCTTCGTCGGGCCCAACGGCGCCGGCAAGACCACGATGCTCAAGGTGCTGATGGGACTCATCCGCGCCAGCTCGGGCCGGGCGACCGTGCTCGGCCACGACGTGGGCGAGACCGAGTTCCGGCGCCAGGTCGGCTTCCTGCCCGAGAACCCGTACTTCTACGACTACCTGACGGGCCGCGAGATCCTGCGCTTCTACGCCCGGCTCTCGGGCGTGCGCGCCGCCGCCATGGACAAGCGGGTGGCGACCCTGCTCGACTGGGTCCAGCTCTCGGACGCCGCCGACGCGCGGTTGCGCACCTACTCCAAGGGGATGCTCCAGCGCATCGGGATCGCCCAGGCCCTGATCCACGACCCGGAGGTGGTGTTCCTGGACGAGCCCATGAGCGGACTCGATCCCATCGGCCGCAAGCAGATCCGCGACCTGATCCTGCGCCTGAAGCGCGCGGGCAAGACCGTCTTCATGAACACCCACATCCTGTCGGACGTGGAGATGCTCTGCGACCGCGTCGCCATCCTGGTGGCCGGGCGGATCCGCTTTCAGGGCCGTCTCGAGGACTTTCTCGACGGGGACGAGCGCGAGAGCGACGTGGTGCTCTCGGGGCTTCCGGCGGATCTCGCGAGTCGCTTCGAGGAGCGCTACGGGGCGGAGCTGCGCGGCCACGGCACCCGCGTGGAGCTGCGCGTGAAGGAGAAGGAGGTGGCCGACCTGCTCCGGGCGGCTCTCGAAGCCGGCGCCGAGGTGCAGTCGGTGACGGCCTACCGCATCTCGCTCGAGTCGATCTTCATGAGGGCTGTGGAGAGCGCGGAGGAGAGCTCGTGATCTCGCCGCTGCGCATCTGGGTGATCGCCAGCAACACGGTCCGCGAGGCGATTCGCAGCAAGCTGCTCTATGCGCTGCTGTTCTTCGCCATCCTGTTGATCGGGACCGGCGTGCTCGTGTCCGCTCTCTCCTACGTGGAGCGCGAACGCATCTTCCAGGACGTGGGCCTCGCGGCGATCCGCCTGTTCAGCGTGGGTATCGCGATCTTTCTCGGGGTGGGGCTGATCCACGGCGAAGTAGATCGCCGCACCATCTACACCATCCTGTCCAAGCCGATCTCGCGAAGCGAGTTCCTGGTGGGGAAGTACGTGGGTCTCGTGCTCACCACCTGGCTGCAGCTCGCAATCATGAGCGTCGCCTTCGCGGCCGTTTCGTTCGCCACGGGAGCGCCCATCGATCTGGCGCACGCCGCGGCCATCGGGCTGACCGGAATCGAGGTCATGGTGATCGTGGCGGTGGCGACGCTCTTCTCGGCGTTCACCACCCCGCTGCTCTCGTCGCTCTTCTCGGTCGGGATCTACATGCTCGGACACCTGACCCGGGATCTTCGCCAGCTCGGCGCGCAGGGCGACGTCGAGGGCTTCGGGACGTTCACCGTGGTGATCCACCGGGTCCTGCCCAACCTGGAGAGCTTCAACCTGAGTCTCCACGCGGCCCATGGCCTGCCGATCTCCGCGGCGGAGATCTGGCTCCCGGTGGCCTACGGGATCGGCTACGCGGCGGCGCTGCTGTGCGTGGCCGCCTATGTTTTCGAGCGCAGGGACTTCCGATAGACGGGACTTCCGCGAGCAGGGGCGCCATGACCGGTGAGGCGATGCAGACCACGGCGTGGCTCACGGGCGCCGGCCTGGGCTTCACTTTCGCGTTCGGCCTGGTGATCGGCTCGTTCCTCAACGTAGTCATCCACCGCCTCCCCCTGGGCCAGTCGATCGTCAAGCCCGGCTCCCACTGTCCCTCCTGCAACACCGCGATCAAACCGTGGGACAACGTGCCCGTGCTCTCGTACCTGTGGCTCGGCGGCCGTTGTCGCCAGTGCCGGGTGCGGATCTCCCCGCGCTACCCGGCGGTGGAGCTGCTCACTGGCTGCGTCTTCGCGGCCATCGCCTGGCGCTTCGGCGCAAGCCCGGCCACGCCAGTCCTGATGCTCTTCGCTGCGGGCCTGATCGCCGCGGCCCTGATCGACCTGGACCACCGCATCATCCCCGACGAGATCTCGCTCGGTGGGCTGGCCCTGGGGCTGGCCCTGGTGCCGGCGGTCCAGGCGGGGTCGGGCGGCCCGCTGGCGGACGCGTTGGGCGTGGCCTGGGGCGGGGCGCTGGTGGGCGGCGGCGTTCTGTGGTCGGTGGCGTTCCTGCACGCGCGGCTGTCGGCCGCCATGGGGCGCGAGTTCGAGCACTGGCCGGGCGAAGGCGAGACCTACCCGACGCCGGGTAGCCTCGACTACTGGATCTGGTTCCCGGGCATGGGCTTCGGCGACATCAAGCTCCTGGCGATGATCGGCGCCTTCCTCGGGCCCTGGGGCGTGCTCCAGACCATCATCGCGGCCTCCCTCGCCGGCATCGTCATGGGCGTTGGCTGGGCCCTCGCCACCCGCAGCTGGAGTAGCCCCTTCGGCTTCGGCCCCGCCATCGCGTTGGGTGCGCTTCTCGTGGTCCTGGTGCCCTTCTTCCCCTCCCTCTGAACTTCGCGGGGCTCTCTTCTGGGGGCGGGTGGAAGCGAGAGGGGAGCGGAAGCGCGAGGGCTTTACTAATTTCGAGCCGCTTGGTCCCCGGTCGTCTAACGGCAGGACAGTAGACTCTGAATCTACTAATCGTGGTTCAAATCCACGCCGGGGATCCACTCCTCTTCTCGCACTTCCGTGAAGCCATGTCTGCGACGAATCCGCTGAGGCTGGCGATCGCTCTGCTTGCGCTCGCGCTCGTGCCTGGCTGCGGGGTCGGGGGCGGCGAGGGCTCCGACTCCGGCTAATCGCAGGCGGCGTGGCTGCGGCTGGCTGTTCCGGCGGGCCGGGGTGTCGAGAGCGGCGGCGAAGTGCGTGCGGTCTTCACGGCCCGAGACGGGCGGACCTTCCGGATCGCGCGAGATGGCGACGGAGAGTGGCTCGAGACGGTGGTCGAGCGTTCGGATTGGAGTCCTTCGGACGCGGCGGAACACACCTGGAGCGCACCCGTGCGCGTGCGCGGAGCGGGTTCGAGGGGGGTCACGCCTCAGCGCCTCACGGGTGGAGAGGCTTCCTACCGGTACGCGCCGCCGAATCTCGTCTCCGGTGCCTGGGACTTTCCGCCGGACTCGTTCGTGGCCTCACGCAAGGGTCTGTTCCTGCGGCCCGCGGCGGGGCGAGAGCCACCGGCGTCGTTGACCCTCTCCGTCCTGCTCGGGGGGCGGCGCCGGCTGGACGACACCTGGCGCGTGACCGGCAACCGGTTCTCGGGCGAGGGCTTCGCGCTCCGCGCCGGCGAGGCGTACGAGCGGGAGGTGGCGATTCCCGCCGCCAGCGGTCTGCGCTTCGCCACCACCGTCGAGCCCGCGCTGCTCGGCGAGAGCGCCGAGGACGTCCCGGTGCGCTTTCGCGTGCTGCTCGACGACCAGCTCGTCTTCGAGCACGCTGCCCCCGATCCGGGACGGGAGGCGTTCGCCTGGCACGAGGTCGTCCTTCCAGCGGAAGGGCGTTCGAGCGCTCGGGTGCGCTTCGAGGTCGACGGTGGCCTCGCCCACAGCGCCTTCCTCGCGCCCGTGATCGGGCCGGCCGAGGTCGGCGCGCCGGGCGCACGGCTGTGGACACGGCGGCACCCGGACATCGTGCTCTTCCTGGCCGACACGTTCCGGGCGGACAACCTCCAGGCCTACGGCGGCGAGCTCAGCCTGACCCCGTTCCTCGACCGGCTCGCCGGCGAGAGTCTGCTCTTCACGCGCGCCTGGTCCGCCAGCACCCACACCCTGCCGGCCCACGCGGCGCTCTTCAGCGGCTTCTATCCCCACCAGGTGGGCGTGCGCGACGAGACCACGGTGCTTCCGGACGCGGTCTCGACCATCGCCGAGCACCTCTCCGCGGCCGGGTACCGGACCGGGGCCATCACCGACGCCGTCGTGGTCTCGGATCACCGGGGCCTCTCCCAGGGATTCGAGTGGTTCGACGAGCGCCAGATCAGCATCCGCTCCACCGCCGAACGCACGCGAGCCTTCCTCGACGCAGACGACGGCCGCCCGGTCTTCCTGTTCGTCCAGACGTACCGGACGCACCTGCCCTACCGGGTCAGCGCGGCGACGGCGCGCCAGCACGGGGAGCGGCTCGGCATCGAGCAGTGGAACGAGCCGCTGCAGCGCGAGCTCGTGGCGCGGACACGCGGCGCGAGCAGCCTGGACGACCCGGCGGTCGCCCGGCTCGTGGAGAAGCTCCAGGCCCGCTACCGGGGCGGGGTCATCGACCTCGACCGAGCCCTCGAAGGGATCGTCGCGGACCTGCGCGCACGGGGGATGCTCGCGAACGGCTACTTCGTGTTCACCAGCGACCACGGCGAGGCCTTCGGCGAGCACAACGTGCTCTACCACCAGGGCACCGTCTGGGAGGAGCTGATCTCCGTCCCGCTCTTCATCGTCGGTGCCGGCATCGAGCCGGGCCGGATCGACGCGGCCGCCTCCCTGGTGGACCTGGCCCCGACGCTGGTGGAGATGGCGGGCAGGCCGCCGGATCCCGACTGGCCCGGCAGCTCCCTGCTCGCGCTCGGGACGCTGGAGGATCGACCGGCGTTCGCGTTCCAGGCCACCCGGCGCGAGCGCAGCACCGTGGCGCTGATCGAGGGGCCGCACAAGCTGATCGGCTTCGAGGATCCCGCCGCCCTCGAGGAGGGCCGGCTCCTGGGTGCCTATGAGCTGGATCGCGACCCCGGCGAGCGACGCAACGTGGCGGGCAAGGGCGACGCCTGGCCCGCCGAGCTGATGGAGCGGCTCGGCCCGCAGGCCCGCGATCTGTTGACGCCCCGGATCGATCCCGAGCCCGCCCTTCTCGACGTGGAGAGGGTCGACGAGCTGCGGGCCATGGGCTACGTCGAGTGACTCAGCGCCCGCTTCGGATGCGTTCGATGGCGCTGCCGAGCCGCTCCAGCGTGCGCTCCCGGCCCAGCACCGCCAGGGTCTCGTAGATCCCCGGCGAGGCCGCGCTTCCAGTGACCGCCACGCGCACGGGCTGCGCGAGCACGCCCATCGACACGTCGCCCTGCTCCGTCTTTACCGTCTCGAAGACCTCCTCCAGTGAGGCGTCCTCCCAGTTGGACACGGACACCGACTCGAGTCGGTCGCGCAGGACCTCGAGGATCGGCAGCGCGGCGGGGGTCAGGTGCTTGCGCGCCGCCTTCTCGTCGACGGTGATCTCGTCCAGCAGGAACCAGCGGGCGCGCGCTGCCATCTCCGTCAGACGGACACTCCGCTCCCGCAGCAGGTCCAGCAGGCGCTCGAGCTCCGGACTCGCGGTCGGCCCGTCCCCGTCCCCGTAGCCGGCCTCCCGTGCCAGAAAGGGACGGGCGGCGCGATGGAGCTCCGGCGCCGGGATCGACACGATGTAGTGTCGATTGAGTGCCTCGAGCTTGGCGGGATCCGCCTGGCCGCTGGAGCGGCCCACACTCTCGAGATCGAACAGCTGGACGATCTCCTCGCGAGAGAAGATCTCCTGGTCTCCGTGCGACCAGCCGATCCGGATCAGCCAGTTGCGCACGGCCTCGGGCAGGAAGCCGTCCTCCCGGAACTGCTGGACCGACACCGGGTCGCGTCGCTTGGAGAGCTTCACGCCCTTCTCGTTCACGATCAGGGGCACGTGCGCGAAGCGGGGCGGCTCGGCGTCGAGCGCCCGGTAGAGCGCGATCTGGAAGGGGGTGTTGGGGAGGTGGTCGACGCCGCGAATCACCTGTCGGATGCTCATCTCGAGGTCGTCCACCACGACCGCCAGGTGGTAGAGGACGCTGCCGTCGCTGCGCCGGATGATCTTGTCGCCGACCTCCCGGCCCTGCTGTCCGCTCGGGCCGAAGACCAGATCGTCCCACTCGAGCTGCTCGTCGTCGTCGACCCGCAGGCGGACCGTGTGCTCGCCGCAGTCCGGGCCCAGCTCCCGGTCTCGGCAGCGCCCGTCGTAGATCCACTTTCGCCCGGCGGCGATCGTGGCCTGCTTGCGCGCCTCGAGCTCCTCGCGCGTGCACGCGCAGCGGTACGCGCGGCCGCTGGCCAGCAGGCGATCCGCCGCCTCGGCGTAGAGTTCACTCCGCTCGCTCTGCCGGTAGGGCCCGTCGTCCCAGTCGACGCCCAGCCAGGCCAGCCCCTCCAGCACCGCCGCCTCGGACTCGGCCGTCGAGCGCTCGCGGTCGGTGTCCTCGATGCGCAGGACCAGGCTGCCGGCGTGGCGCCGCGCGTAGGCCCAGTTGAACAGGGCGGTGCGGGCGCCGCCGATGTGCAGGAACCCCGTGGGGCTGGGCGCAAAGCGGGTGCGGACGTCTTGCACGGCGTCAACATATCGCATCCCGGGGGGTTCCATTGGCGGACGGTGTTCCGCTCTGCTATTTCCGTCAAATCCCAAATCCCTGTTTTTTCTCTCTTTTCTCGTCCTCTACCCCGCTTCACGCGGGGCTCACCGCTATGAAGATCCTGGTCGACCGGCTCTGCGAGACTCCGACCCCCTTCGAGTTCGAGGCCGGCCCCGACTGGTGGAAGGACCGCGAGGTCTCCGCTGTAGAGCCGTACCGGATGACCGCCGAGGCCTCCACGAGGGTCGGCGCGGCCCGGGGGATGGGCTCGGATCTGCTCGTCTCGGGGGCCCTCGCCGGCGCCATCGAGGCCGAATGCAGCCGGTGTGGCGCGCGCTATCGTCACGCCCTTCGCGACGACTTCCGGCTGGTGCTGGAGCCCGCTGGCGATCGCGTCCCCGGAGATCCCGAGAGCGCGCGAGCCCTCGAGCGGGATGGCGTGTGGGTGAGCGAGGAGCTCCAGACGGGCTGGTACCGGGGCAGCGAGATCGACCTCGAGTCCTTCTTCGCCGAACTGGTGGCTCTGGCCCTGCCGATCCAGCCCCTGTGCCGGGAGGACTGCGCGGGGCTGTGTTCTCGCTGCGGGATCGACCTCAACAAGTCGGCCTGCGCGTGCGCGGAGACGAAACCGAACTCGCCCTTCGCGGTGCTCGCCGCACTTCGGGGCGGAAGAGACGAAGGGGAGGCTTGATGGCGGTACCCGCGCGAGATGGAGGATTGGGCTGATGGCGGTACCCAAGCGCAGGACGTCGAAGTCGAAGCAGAGCCAACGGCGGAGTCACGACGCCCTGGCGGCCCCGGTCGTCGGTTTCTGTCCCCAGTGCAAGGCGCCCAAGCTCCCGCACCGCGTCTGTCCGAGCTGCGGCTGGTATCGCGACCGGACCGTCATCGAGACCGACGAGGAATAGCCGCCGGTGTTAGCGCTCCTCTTCCCGGGTCAGGGCTCACAGGAAGTGGGGATGGGCCGCGAAGCGGCGTCGTCCTCGCCTGCGGCGCGGCGCGTCTTCGACGCTGCCGACGCGGCGCTCGGCTTCTCCCTGTCGGCCCTCTGCTTCGAGGGACCTGAGGACGAGCTCCGCCGCACCGAGATCCAGCAGCCCGCGATCCTCACCACCGGTGTGGCGCTGCTGAGAGCCCTCGAGGAGCGCACCGCGGTGTCTCCGGATTTCGTGGCGGGACACAGCCTGGGGGAGTACACGGCCCTGGTGGCTGCCGGCGCGCTGGCCTTCGACGAGGCGGTGTGCCTGGTCCACGCGCGCGGGCGCTACATGCAGGAGGCGGTGCCCGAAGGGCGGGGCGCCATGGCGGCGCTCCTCGGGTGCGGTGCCAACGACGTCCGCGCCGCGTGCGAGCACGCCGCCCGCGAGACGGGCCGCGTGGTGACGCCGGCCAATTTCAACTCGCCCCAGCAGGTCGTGATTGCGGGCGATGCAGTGGCGGTGGAGAGCGCGTGCAGCCGCGCCCGGGAGCTCGGGGCCAAGCGCGCCGTCCCCCTCGCGGTGTCGGCGCCCTTCCACTGCCCGTTGATGGCGCCTGCCGCCGAGAAGCTGCGCCTGGAGCTCGACGGGGTCCGCTTCGCGCCGGCGAAGCCGCCCGTGGTCAGCAACGTGGAGGCGCGGCCGAATTCGGATCCGGCGCGAATCCCGGGACTGCTCCTCCAACAGGTCACCGCGCCGGTCCGCTTCACCGAGATGGTGGAGACCCTGCGCGGCCTGGGCGTGACCCGTTTCCTGGAGGTCGGACCCGGGCGCGTGCTCTCGGGACTGGTGGCGCGCATCGACCGACGGGCCCGCCGGGCGAACCTGGGCTCGATCCAGGACCTGGACGAGGCGGTGGAATTCGCCGCGGAGGCGCCTTGAACGAGGGACGCGCCGATGTTGCGGGCGCCGTTCGGATGGACGACGATTGCGCGGCCGGCGCCGCCGGTGAGAGCCGTCTCGCCTGGGACGCGTAGGTCGGAGGTTCCTGGATGGATCTCGAAAAGAAGGTCACGGATCTCATCGTGGAGCAGCTCGGGGTCGCTCGGGCCGAGGTCGTGCTGAAGGCTTCCTTCATCGACGACCTGGGGGCTGACTCCCTGGACATCGTGGAGCTGGTGATGTCCATGGAGGAAGAGTTCGACATCGAGATTCCCGACGAGGACGCCGAGAAGATCCAGACCATCGGCGACGCCGTCGCCTACCTGGAAGAGCGCCGCGGGAGCTGAGCTCCATGGCCCGCTCGGTCGTGGTCATAAGCGGGATGGGCTGTGTCACGCCCCTCGGCAACTCGCTCGATGCCACCTGGGACGCTGCGGTGGAGGGACGAAGCGGCATCGGTCCCATCACCCGCTTCGACGCCACCGACTATCCAGCGCGGATCGCGGGCGAGGTGCGGGGCGAGATCGTGGTCCCCGATCTTCCCGCCAAGGAACGGCGCCGGTTGGATCGCGGCATCCTGCTGGGACTGTCCGCGGCCCACCAGGCGCTGGAAGCGGCCGGGCTCTCCATCGGCGATCACAACCGGGATCGCATCGGCGTCGCCATCGGCAGTGGCATCGGCGGACTGGGAACGATCCTCGAGAATCACAAGGTGATCCTCGAGCGCGGTCCGCGTCGAGCGTCGCCGTTCACGATCCCGATGGCGCTCGCGAACATGCCCAGTAGCTACGTCTCCATCACCTACGGATTGCGGGGTCCGAACCTGTGTCACGTGAGCGCCTGCGCGAGCAGCGCCCACTCGATCGGGGAGAGCGCGCGACTGATCATGCGCGGAGACGCGGACGTGATGCTGGCGGGCGGAACGGAGGCACCCATTACGGACCTGGCGGTGGCGGGCTTCGCCGCCATGCGCGCGCTGTCGACTCGCAACGACGAACCGGCGACCGCCAGCCGGCCCTTCGATCGCGACCGGGACGGCTTCGTCGTCAGCGAGGGCGCGGGAGTGATGGTCCTGGAGTCGCTCGAGCACGCCCGCGCGCGCGGCGCGCCGATTCTGGCGCAGTTGTGCGGCTACGGCGCCTCGGCGGACGCCAGCCACATGGCCGCCCCGGAGGAGAGCGGCGAGGGCGTGACCCGCTGCATGCGGCTGGCGCTCGCGGATGCGAAGATCGCGCCCGCCGAGCTGGGCTACGTGAATGCCCACGCAACCGGCACGCCGGCGGGCGATCCGGTGGAGGCGCGGGCGCTGCGCGACCTGCTGGGCGAGGGCACCCCGGTCTCGTCGACCAAGTCGATGATGGGCCACCTGCTCGGTGCCGCAGGCGCGGTGGAAGCGATCCTCTGCGTGCGCGCCCTCGAGACGGGCCGCTTGCCGCCCACGATCAACCTCGACGACCCCGATCCGGGCTGCGCGCTCGACCACATCGCCAACAAGGCGCGGCCCGAGCAGGTCGAGACGATCCTCTCCAACTCCTTCGGCTTCGGCGGAACGAACGCCTCTCTCGTTCTGTCGCGACCTTCCTTCTGAACTTCGGGAGGTTTCCTCCTGGGGGCGGGTGGGGGTCATCGCGCTCCGAGCGTCTCGCCCGGTGGCAGGGCGTGGCTTGAAGCGGATCTGGGAACGGGGCGTGCACGAGCTATGTTCTGCCACCCCGCTCCCCACACCCGCCGTTGCCGAGGAACGCAATCGATGTCTTTGACCCCTCATCTCGACGCACAAGACCCGACCATCGCTGACCTCGTGCGGAAGGAAGGTCGTCGCCAGGCGCTCTCGCTGGAGCTGATCGCCTCCGAGAACTTCGTGTCGGAGGCGGTGCTCGAGGCGATGGGGACGGTGCTCACGAACAAGTACGCGGAGGGGTATCCCGGACGCCGCTACTACGGGGGCTGCGAATTTGTAGACGAGGTGGAGCAGCTCGCCATCGACCGGGCCGTGCAGCTCTTCGGGGCCGACCACGCCAACGTCCAGCCTCACTCCGGATCCCAGGCCAACGCGGCGGTCTACCAGGCGGTGCTCGAGCTCGGCGACACGATCCTGGCCATGAACCTGGATCACGGAGGGCACCTGACTCACGGGAGCCCGGTCAACTTCTCGGGCAAGCACTACCGCATCGTTCCCTACGGCGTTCGCCGGGAGGACGGCCTCATCGACTACGACGAGGTGCGGCGGTTGGCACGGGAGCACCGGCCGAAGATGATCCAGTGTGGGGCCACGGCCTACTCGCGGATCATCGACTTCGACGCGTTCCGGTCCATCGCAGACGAGGTGGACGCGATCCTGTTCGCGGACATCGCGCACGTCGCGGGATTGGTGGCGACGGGGGTCCACCCGAGTCCGGTGGGGCGGGCGCAGGTGTTCACGACCACCACCCACAAGACCCTGCGCGGGCCACGCGGTGGCCTCATCCTGTGCGACCGCGAGTACCAGAAGAAGATCGACAGTGCGGTCTTCCCCGGCGGCCAGGGCGGTCCCCTGATGCACGTGATCGCTGGCAAGGCGGTGGCGTTCCAGGAGGCGCTGTCTCCGGACTTCAAGAGCTACTGCGAGCAGATCGTGGCCAATGCCCGGGCGCTGGCGGCGGGGGTGATGGAGCGTGACTTCGCGGTGGTATCCGGCGGCACCGACAACCACCTGTTCCTGCTCTCCCTGGTCGATCGAGACACCACGGGCAAGGCGGCGCAGATCGCCCTCGAGCGCGCCGGCCTCACCGCCAACAAGAACATGGTCCCGTTCGATCCGCGCAAGCCCATGGTGACCTCCGGGGTGCGCATCGGAACGCCTGCGGTCACCAGCCGTGGCATGGGCGAGGCCGAGATGGACGAGATCGCGGGCTTCATCGCGGGCGCTCTGGAGAGCCCGGGCGACGTCGCCGCACTCGACGAAATCCGGGCCGAAGCAGAAGGCCTCTGCAGGCGCTTCCCGCTGTATACCGGTCGCTGGAGCGACTGAGGTCGGGTCTTGCGCTGTCCGTACTGCGGAGACGAGGCGAACCGCGTGATCGACTCGCGCCTCGGCCGCGACGCCGAGGAGGTTCGCCGTCGGCGGGAGTGCGCCGAGTGCGGCCGGCGCTTCACCACCCGGGAGCGCGTGGACGCGGTGATCCCCAGGATCATCAAGCAGGACGCTCGCCGCGAAGAGTTCAAACGGGACAAGCTGCAGGCGGGTATCGAACGCGCGTGCGAGAAGCGGTCGGTCAGTGCCGACGCCATCGAGAAGCTCGTGGACCGGATCGAGCGGCGTCTCCAGGAGACCGGCGAGAAGGAGGTGTCGAGCGGCTACGTCGGGGAGCGAGCCATGGAGGAGCTCACCGCCCTCGATCCCATCGCCGCGGTCCGCTTCGCCTCGGTGTTTCGCAACTTCCAGAGCGCGGAGGACTACTCGGACTTCTTTGCCTCCCTCGAAGCGCCGAAGTCCGAAGACCCGTCGGGTTCATGACCCCCGACGAAGCCATGCGCCGGGCCCTGGCCCGCGCGCGCACCGCGCTCGGGCGGACCTTCCCCAATCCCTCCGTGGGCGCGGTGGTCTACCGCGGGTCGCGGCTGCTTGGCAGCGGTGCGACTCGCCCGCCCGGCGGAGCCCACGCCGAGATCGTCGCGCTCCGGCAAGCGGAGCGCCGCTTCGGCAAGCCCTTGCTGCGCGGCGCGTCCATGGCGGTGACCCTGGAGCCCTGCTGTCACCGCGGTCGCACGGGGCCCTGTGTGGAGGCGCTGATCGAGGCGGGGCTCGGCCGCGTCTATGTCGGCTGCGTGGATCCGCATCCGGAGGTGAGCGGTCGCGGGGTGCGCCGTCTGCGCCGTGCAGGTGTCGAGACCCGGGTCGGCGTCCTGGGCGACCGCTGCCGCGAGCAGCATCGCGGCTTCCTGTCTGTGTGGGAGCGCAGACGCCCGTTCGTCACGCTCAAGCTGGCCAGCAGTCTCGACGGTCGCATCGCCACGGTGTCCGGGGCGTCGCGTTGGATCACGGGTCCCGAAGCGCGACGCCGCGTGCACGACCTGCGCCGCCGCGTCGACGGAATCATGGTGGGCTCGGGAACGGCGCTGGCCGACGATCCCGATCTCTCCGCGCGTCGAGGAGACCGCGTGATCCACCGTCCGGTGCGCATCCTGGTGGACTCGCGGCTGCGCGTGCCGACCCGCGCCCGCCTGTACCGCGGCCACGATGGGGGCGCGCGCACCTGGGTCCTGCACGCGCACGGGGCCCGCGGTGCGGGCCGGCTGGCGGGGGCGGGCGCTGCCTCGATCCCCGTGGCTCGCCGAGGGGCGCACCTGGATCTGCGGGCCGGGCTCCGAGCCCTGGCCCGGAAGGGGCTCACCACCCTGCTGGTGGAAGGCGGCGGGCAGCTCGCGGCGGCCCTTCTCCGCGCGGGCCTGATAGACGAGATACATTGGTTCCTGGCGCCCCTGCTGCTGGGCGCGGAGGGAAGGCCTGCCGTCGGGGCGCTGGCGGTGCGGCGGCTCGAGTCCGCGGCGCGGCTCGAGGACGTGACAGTGCGGCGCGTCGGACGCGATCTCCACCTGCACGGGCGGGTCGCGGCACGCGGAGAGAAGGGCAGGAGTCGGTGAGGGTCTATCCGTCGGTGATCGATGCCACGGGGCTGCGCTTCGCGGTGGTGGTGGCGCGCTTCAACCACCTGATCTGCGTGCGCCTGCTCGAGGGCTGCACGGGCGAGCTGGTGGCCCGCGGCGCCGTGGCCGGCGACATCGACGTGGCCTGGGTGCCGGGCGCCTACGAGATCCCGCTGGCCGCGCGGGTGATGGCGAAGAGCGGGCGCTACGACGCGGTGGTCACCCTGGGCGCGGTCATCCGGGCAGGAACACCCCATTTCGACTTCGTCTGCCAGAGCGTGACCGACGGGGTGCGCGAGGTGGTGCGCGACACCGGCGTTCCCGTCGCCTTCGGAGTGCTGACGACCAACGACGTGGACCAGGCGTTGGCGCGAGCGGGCGGGCCTGAGGGAAACAAGGGCGCGGAGTTCGCCCGGGCGGCTATCGAGATGGCCCACCTCTGCCGCCGGCTCCCGGCCCCACCGGAAGTGGAAGCGTGAGTCTCCACCCTCGCTCCCTGTGGGAGCCGGACACGTGAGTCGCCCTCGGCTCGCGTCTCGTCACCGCTCGCGGGAGGTGGCGCTTCAAGTCCTGTACGCCCTCGACGTGGCCGAGTCCCGGGGCGACGAGGCGCCCGCGGCCCAGGAGGTCTTCGAGGGGGCGGCGGCCCAGTTCGAGATTCCGCCGGGCGCGGTGGCCTTTGCCAAGGAGCTGGTCTGCGAGACGACCCGGTACCGCAGCGCCATCGACGCCGAGCTGGCGAGCCACGCGCGCCGCTGGCGCGTGTCCCGGATGGCGGCGGTGGACCGCAACGTCCTGCGCCTCGCCACCTACGAGCTGCTCCACACCGACACCCCGACGCCCGTCGTGCTCGACGAGGCGGTCGAGCTGGCCCGGCGCTTTGGCGCCGGCGAGTCGCCCGCGTTCGTGAACGGGATCCTCGATTCCATCGCGAAGGCGCACCGAACGGAGTCCTCTTGAGCCGGGGGCTGTCGGTCCAGATCGACCCGCTCCCCCTGGAGCGGGTCGAGGTGGAGCTGGTCGCAGCGGGATACTTCGCCGACCAGCGGCCGCTGCGAGGAGGCGCCGCCCGCGCCGACTGGCGCCTGTGCGCCCAGGTCTCGAATCTGCTGCTCGACAAGCAGCTCACCGGCGAAGCTGGGGAGGCGGTGCTACTGCCGTCGGGCGGGCGCCTACGCGCGCCGCGGGTTCTACTCCTGGGTCTCGGCCGCCGGGCGTCCTACGGCCTCCCGCAGGTCCAGGACGCGGTCCGCGAGCTGGTCCTGCGAGCCACGGCGCTCGGCGTGCGCAGCCTGGGGCTATCCGGCCCCGGGATCATCGCCGGCGACTTCGCCCGTCACGCCGAGGCCATCCTGGCCGGAGCGCTCGAGGCCATGAAGGAGGCCCGCCGCTCGTTTCGGCTCGTGCTGGTGCTGCCTCCCGAGGAAGCTCGCGCGGCCGCCCGCGCCCTGGAGGAGGCTGCCGCCGGGCTTCGGCGGGACGTGCCGCTGGAGCTGCTGACCGGCGCACCCAAGCGTCGCCCCAGGGGGGTCGGAGCCGAGCACTTCCGTCGGGTCTCCTCCTCCCTGCCGCATCGCGATTAAGTCCCCCTGCCACTGGCCGATCAACATCTCGGGGCACATCGGCTCGCCTGGGGCGAGCGGAGTGCGCCCGGATCGTGGCGCGGCGCCAGGGGGCACCGCGCCCCGCAGCGGTGCGGACGCGGAGGGCCGAATGAGCCTGATCGGAAGCCTCGAGGATTTGGGACTCGGGGACATCCTCCAGATCATCAGCCTCTCTCAGAAGTCGGGAGTGCTCGCCATTCGCAGCGAGGCGGGGGAGGGTCGCATCCTGTTCGTCGAAGGCCTGGTGCGCGGCGCCGTGCTCAAGGGCGGCCCCGACGACCTGCGCGGCGTGCTCGTCGGCGGCGAGATCGTGTCCGGGGCCGAGTTCGACGAGGCCGCCCGGACCAGTCGCGAGTCGGGCGTCTCGATCGAGCGCGTGCTCGCGGACACGGTCTCGATTCCCAGCGAGCGGATCGACTCCCTGCGCCGGGAGGCGGTGGAGTCCGCCGTGGTGTCGATGTTCCGCTGGAAGATCGGCGAGTTCAGCTTCGACGTTCGCGAGGAGCCCGAGCCCGACGACCCGCCCCTGTTCCTGGAGACGGGTATCAACGCCCAGTACCTGGCTATGGAGGGCTCGCGCCTCAACGACGAGGCAGTGGAGGCGGAGCGCTTGGACCGCGGAGACGCGCCCGCTCCCGAGGACGAGCTCTCGGCGGACGTGATGTTCGGTGCGGATCTCGAGTTCGACGGCGAAAGCGAACCCGCAGAGCCCGCTCTTGACGCGGAGTCCGCCGAGGAGACGAAGGCGCCGCTCGTTCCGGAGTCAGTCGGGGAGGTCGCGGCGCCCCTCTCCCCCGCCGACGTGCGGGCCGAGCAGATCGATCGGGTGGCGTCGGCAGCGACCCACCGGGTGGAGCAGGCGAAGGAGGGCGCACCCCGACCGCCCGTCGTCGCCATCGACTCCGACCTCACCGGGCTCGAGTGGACGAAGCGCGCGCTGGCCGACGACTTTCCCCGCACCCACATCTTCCAGCGCTCCGAGCTCGGGCTGGCGCGCATTCGCCAGTACCTGGTCCGCGCCGAGACGCCCCTGGTTCTGCTGTCGCCGGATGTGCCGGGTGATCCCCTGAGTGGAATTCTGGACGCCCGCGACTTCGCCAGACGCCTGAAGACCCAGTCCGCGCGAATGCGCGTGCTGTGGCTCTGCGAGGAGGACGCCGGGCAGCCCGAGCCCGTCGCGCCGGCGGACGGCATCGTGGAACGCCCGAGCGCCCACGACCTCTCCGACCCGGCGCGGGCGGAACAGGTCGAGAGAGTCGCGGCCCGGCTGCGCGCCGCCGTGGTGGATGCCGTGGTGCCGCCGGTGCCGGAGGCGGGCCCTGCCGCGGGTGCGCGCTCCGACGCCATCCCTCCGGAGATCATGCGCAGGCTGAACGAGGCGATGACGGATCTCCGCGATGCAGCGTCGCGCGGCGAGGTCCTGCCCCTGGTCATCCGCTTCGCCGCGGAACGCTTCTCGCGGGTGGCGATGTTCGGTGTCCGCGACGACCTGGTGATGGGCATGGCCCAGCACGGCCTGAACCGGGCGGGGGGACCCGACGACGCCGGACTGCGCGGCGTGAGAATGCGGGCCGAGCGCTGCTCGTGGTTCCGGCGCGTGCTCGCGACCCGGACCTCGCTCCGCTCCGCCCCGATCGACGACGGCGACCGGGAGCTCGGTTTGATGCTGGGGGATGCCTCGCCGAGCGAGGCCTACCTGGCGCCCATCGAGAGCTCGGGCCAGATCGTGGCGCTCCTCTATGGGGACAACCTCCCGAGCTCACGGCTCGTGGGCGACACCAGTGCCCTCGAGGTGGTCCTCCACCACGCCGGACTGGCCCTGGACCGGGCCGCCCTCGAGCGGCTGGAGGGGGTCGAGAGGGTCCCCGCAGACGGCGCAGAGTCGCCCCTCCACGAACCGGCGGCGGACCCGCGCCGGGAGGACGGAAGTCCTTCGCCTGCCTCAAGAAACGCCCCGGACGACCGATAGGAGGGAGCGGTCGGGTGGCGACCGCGAACCCGGTGCGGGAGAGGCCGCCTTGAGTCGCTCTCGAGCCGGTCCCGGGGAGGCCCGTGCAGCGCATTGAGATGCGGTCCGGAGGAGGCCCGTGCAGCGCATCCTGATCGTGGAAGATTCGGCGACCATGCGATCCCTGCTCGCATCGACGCTCGAGGCGATCGACCTTCCGGTCAAGATCACCCAGGTGGACAGCGGGTTCGAGGCGCTGCGCATCTTGCCGAGAGAGTCGGCCGACCTGATCGTGACCGACATCAACATGCCCGACATCAACGGGCTCGAGCTGGTGTCGTTCGTGAAGCAGAACCCGGCCTACCGCTCGATCCCACTGATCATCGTCTCGACCGAGGGCTCGGAGCGCGATCGCGACAAGGGGCTGGAGCTCGGTGCGGACGCGTATCTGGTCAAGCCGTTCGAGCCCGAAGAGCTGCGAACCGTGGCTCGGGATCTGCTCCAGAGCGCGGACTCCGCCAACCGACGGCCCAGGGGGTAGCCCATCGTGGCCGCGCGGCGTTCGCGAAGCGTGAAGAGCAAGGCGCACCGCGAATTCGTCTCGGAGGCGGAAGAGCTCCTCGACCGCATGAGCGGGGATCTCTCGGATCTGCACGACCAGCGGGCGGTGGGCGAGATCGATCCCGATCTGGTGAACCGCATCTTCCGCTCCGCTCACTCGCTGAAGGGCCTGGCGGGCATGTTCGGGCTCGACGGGATCGGCGAGCTGGCCCACCACCTGGAAGACGTGCTCGACGGCCTGCGCCTGGGGCGCGTCGCGGCCGACGCGCCCGCGGTGGGCCTGCTGGACGAGGCGGTCGCCCTGTTCGGCAAGCTGCTCCAGCGGCTCGGCGACGAGGGAAAGGCCGAGGAGGACTCGCTCGCCGTAGCCGACCTGGTGACCCGGATCGCGGAAGCAATCGAGGAGACCGCCGCGGTCCAGGACGAGCTCGTGGACCTGGACGTGGACCCCGCACTCATGCGCGCCCTGACGGAGTACGAGGAGCACCGCCTGCGCGAGAACCTGCGGCGCGGGCGTCACATCTCGCTCATCAACACGATGTTCGAGATCATCACCTTCGAGGAGGGCCTGGCCGAGCTGTCCGCGGCGGTCCGCGAGGTGGGCGAGGTCGTCTCCACCCTGCCGTCGCCGGGCGAGACGCCCGAGTCCCAGATCCGCTTTTCGCTGCTCGTCGCCACGGAGGTGGATGCGGAGCAGCTGGCGGCGCGGCTGGAGTTCGCGGACACGAGCATCCGTGCGGTGCGCGAGGCGTCCAACCGCGCCGCGTCCATCGAGATGGCGTCGGCACCGGCGCCCGAGCTGGCGACTGGGCTCGGGGAGAGCGCCGACATCGAGTCGCTGAAGTCGATCAGCGACACGGTGCGGGTCGACATCCGCAAGCTCGACGAGCTGATGAACCTGGTGGGCGAGCTGGTCATCCAGCGCGGCTCGCTCTCGCGAATCGCAGACCGGCTGTGCCGGGATCCAGAGACCTCCCGCGTCGGGGGCGAGCTCGCGAAGGTGCACAAGGTGATCGAGCGCAAGCTCAAGGACCTGCAGAACAGCGTCCTGGACGTGCGCATGGTGCCTCTGCGCCATGTCTTCGAGAAGATCTCCCGGGTGGTCCGCCGCTTGCGCCGGGATCTCGGGAAGGACGTGAGCCTCGAATACAAGGGCGCGGACACGGAGCTCGACAAGCTGATCGTGGAAGAGCTGATCGATCCGCTCATGCACGTGGTGCGCAACGCCTTCGACCACGCCATCGAGTCCGAGGAAGAGCGCGTGATGGCGGGCAAGCCGGCCCAGGGCAGGATCCTCATCGAGGCGAGCCAGCGCGGCAACCACGTGGTGATCGAGGTGGCCGACGACGGGCGGGGGATCGATCCGGCGGAGGTGCGCCGCCGCGCGGAGGCCGCGGGGCTGGTCGCCCCCGACGCAGTGCTCACGCCGAAGGAGACCCTCGACCTCGTCTTCCTGCCCGGCCTATCCACCCGCGATGAGGTGACCGAGACGAGCGGGCGCGGCGTCGGCATGGACGTGGTGCGGGCCAACCTGACGGCCCTGGACGGCATCGTCGACATCGACTCGGTCCTGGGCAAGGGGACCACCGTGGTGATGACCCTGCCCCTCACCCTGGCCATCATCCAGGCACTGATCGTCACCGTCGGCGACCAGCGCTACGCCATTCCGTTGAACTCGGTGCTCGAGACCCTGCTGCTTCAGCCCGAGGAGGTGCAGCGCAGCGAGGGCCGCGAGATGATGAACCTGCGCGGCGAGCCGCTGCCGCTCCGGCGCCTGGCGGATGAGTTCAACCTGCGCAGCACGTCCGAAGACGAGAAGCGGCACGTGGTGGTACTGGGACTCGGCGAGCTGCGTCTGGGCCTGTTGGTGGACTCCCTCGAGGGTCAGCAGGACACGATCATGAAGTCGATCCAGGGCCCGATCCAGCAGGTGCGCGGGATCGCCGGCGCCACCGAGATCGGCGACCAGGGCGCGGTCCTGGTGATCGACGTCTCCAGCATCGTGGAAGACGCCATGCGTCGCAGGGACGCCGCATGACGCGGGGAACGATTCGCCCGGGGCAGGCCGGATGAGTGCCACCGACGCCGCTGCCGCATCTGGAGACTGGGTCGAGCTGGCGCGCGCCGCCGCCCGGGGACGCGCCGCCCCGGAAGAACCGGAGCGCCTGCGCGAGCTCCTGAGCTTCCAGCTCAACGACTCGTCCTACGCGGTTCCCGTGGAACGGGTTCGCGAGATCGTCCGCATCCGCACCATCACACCGGTGCCGCGAGTGCCGAAGGCGGTGCTCGGCGTGATTGCGCTGCGCGGCGAGATCGTGCAGGTGGTGGACCTGCGCATGCGGCTCGGCCTTGCGCAGCCCGAACCCACCCGCTCGAGCCGCATCATCGTCCTCCACGGCGAGGACGGTCGGGTGGCCGGCGTGCTGGTGGACGCCGTCCGGGAAGTCCTGCGCGTCACCGAGGAGTTCATTCGGCCAGCGCCGCCGGGAGAGACCATCAGCGTGGCCGAGCTGTGTCTGCACGGAGACGAGTTCGTTTCCATCATCGATCTGGATCGGGTACTGAAGCTTGTTGACGACCGGTAACAGCGCGAGCCTTCTCGAGGGGGGGCAGATCAACCTCGCCTGCTTCGAGGTCGGCGGGCGCATGGTGGCCCTCGACGTGGCCCAGGTCCGGGAGATCGTGCGCTGGCAAGAGGTGACCCCCATGCCCAAGGCGCCCGAGCTCATCGAGGGCGTGATCGACCTGCGCGGTCAGCTGGTCCCGGTCCTGGATCTGAGCCGAGCGCTCACGGGGCAGCCGGCAGAGGTGGACGCGCGCACGCGCGTGGTCGTCCTCGAGACCGACGGGCTCGTTCTGGGACTCGCCGTAGAGGCCGCGGTGGACGTTCTCTCCGTGGAAGCTGGCGCGCTCGAAGATCCGCCCGCGCTCGTCATCCAGGCCGGCTACGACGCGGTCCGCGCAGTGGTGCGCCGGCCCGGCGAGTCGCCCGTGCTGGTGCTCTCTCTGGACCACATCATCGAGAGCGTCTACCGCTCTGCGCTGCCGCAGCGGGAGGAGTCACAGTGAGCTGGCGAGTGCTACCGACGTCGCGCGAGCTGCGCCTGCGCGTGCTGATGATCGATACCGCGGTGTCGATCCCGGTCTTCGGGGTGATGCTCTGGTACATCGCGTCGCTCCTCGAGGTGTCCCCCCAGGAGTGGAAGGCATTCTCCTTCGCCGGCCTGGGCTACGCCGCGCTGGCCGCGGGAGGCTTCGAACCCATTCGCCGCCGCGTGCTGGTGCCGCTCTACGCCTACCTCGACGCCTGTGCCCAGCAGCGCGACCACGAGCTCTCGCGAGAGGCGCAGCAGAAGGCCTTCGCCAGCGCGATCTCCGTGCCTCGGACGGTGACGCGCATCATGCTCACGATCTGGGTCTTCGCCGGCCTGACGCTTCCGCTGCTGGGTTGGCTCGGTGGGTTCCCGGCCTGGCTCAGCAGCGAGCGGTTCATGGTGGTGGCCGCCGCGGGCGTGACCGGCGGAATCCTCTCGTCCGCCTTCATGTACTTCCTGACGAAGCGCGCGCTCGCGCCGATCCGCGAGGCGCTGACCGCCGCGCTGCCCGACCCGGAGGAGCGCGGCGCCTTGATCGTTCCCATGGCGCTCTCGCGCAAGGTCCAGTACGTGGTCGCCGGGACCGGCTTCGCGGCAATCCTGTTCACGATGAGCCTCTCCTACTCGCGCGCTGGCGCCGCCCTCGACGAGCTGGCCACGGCCTGGCAAGCGCGGACGCTCGCGGTCCTGGCGCCCCACGTCGAGGCCGGCGACCTGGGTAGCGCGCGCAGGCGGCTGGGCCTGGCCGACGAGCTCCTGCCGTATCCGACGGAGTTCCTTGTGCTCGACCCGGACCGGGCAGATGGGGACCACGCATCCTTCCAGGCCCTGCTGGGCCTCGTCGAGGCCGGGGCCAAGACCGGCACCTACGCCGGAACCGGCACCCGCCAGGTACTCGCCTGGCAGACCCTCGCGGACGACCGAGTGCTGGTGGCCTCGGTCGATCGCGGCAAGCTGCGCGAGCCGCTCGCCGGGCTCCAGTCCGTGCTGGCGATCGTGCTGGTGACCGTCACCGGGCTCCTGCTCGGCGTGGGGTGGCTGCTGGCCGCCGACATCAGCGGACCGGTCCTGGGCCTGAGACGGGAGGCCGAGCGGATGGCGCTGGGCGACCTGCGCGGGGGACTCAGCGTCGAGTCCGACGACGAGCTGGGCGAGCTGGGGCGCTCCTTCGAGCGCATGGGTCAGTCCCTGCGCTCCACGGTGGGCCGGGTAGTCGAGGCCGCGGACCGGGTCGAGGCCACCGCCGGCGAGATCGCCGGCGCCTCCGAGAGCGTGGCGGCCGCGAGCGCCGACCAGGTGCGCCGCATCCAGCAGGCCAACGAACTCATGCTCGAGATCAGCCACCAGGTGAACGAGGTGGCCGGATCGGCCCAGGTCCTCAACGTCTCGGTGGAGGAGTCGAGCAGCTCCATCCTCGAGCTCGGTGCTGCGGGCGACGAGCTGAACGAGACGGCCTCGGTGCTCTCCTCCAAGGTGGACGAGGTATCGAGCTCTATCGATCAGATGGTCCAAAGCGTGAAGCAGGTGGCGACCAGCAGCGAGGAGCTCGAGGACGCTGCGGCGGAGACGTCCTCCAGCATGGAGGAGATGGCGAGCGCGATGCGCGTGGTGGACACCACCGCGGAGAAGACCGCGGAGCTCTCCAGCGCGGTGGTCGCCAGTGCCGAGAACGGACAGACCAAGGTCCGCCAGACGATCAGCGGCATGGAGGCGATCCGCGACGCGACCGATAGCGCCGAGCAGGTGATCCGCGGACTGGGTGCGCGAACCCAGGAGATCGGCGCGATCCTGGACGTGATCGATGACGTCGCCGACGAGACCAACCTGCTCGCGCTGAACGCCGCGATCATCGCGGCCCAGGCGGGAGAACAGGGCCGCGCCTTCTCGGTCGTGGCCGAGGAGATCAAGGAGCTGGCGGACAGGGTGCTCGCGAGCACGAAGGAGATCGGCGGGCTGATCCGCTCCGTGCAGGAAGAGGCCGCCAACGCCGAAGGCGCTGTGGAGGCCGGCTCGGCCAGCGTGGCCAGCGGCGTGGAGCTGTCGGCCGAAGCGGGCGTCTCTCTCGAGGAGATCACGGCTTCGTCCCGGGAGAGCGGGACCCGCATCGCGGAGATCGGGGCCGCGGTGCGCGAGCAGACCAAGGCCGCCTCGCACGTGGTGGAGCTGATGGAGCGCGTCCGCCACGGAGTCGAGCAGATCACCGCGGCGGGTGCCGAGCAGCACCGGGGCAACGAGGTGGTCCACCGCTCCTCGCTCGTCATGCGGGAGGTGGCCGGACAGGTTCGGCGCACCACCGAGGAGCAGGCCCGGGGATTCGTTCGCATTCGCGAGAGCGTCGAGGGCGTGCGCGAGGCGGTGGAGCAGATCAACGGCTCGCTCCAGGAGCAGTCCAACGCCTGCAGTCAGGTATCGGAGTTCCTGGAGCAGGTATCCGAGCGCACCCGCTCCAACGAGGAGGCGAGTCAGCGCATGGGCGGAGCCATGCACGACCTAGTGCGCCAGGCGGAGACACTGCGTGAGGATGTGGCGAAGTTCCAGATCTAGCCGGCTCCCTGGAAGAGCGGGAGCGAAGTGCATGAGAAGGAGTGGACGATGATCGCGGCCTGTCCGAAGTGCAATGCGAGGTATCGCGTCAACCCGATTCACATCGGGAGCGACGGAGCTCGGCTGCGCTGCGCGCGCTGTCAGGCCGTGTTCCGCGTCCGCGCGCCCGAATCCGCCGGCTCGACGGCGGCGGCGCGGCCCGCAGCGGCCCCGATCCCCGAGCCCACGCCGGAGCACGACTTCGATCGCACTCGCCTGGTGGTGGTCGCGGATCCCGAGGAGGATTCCGGCAAGCGAACGGCTGCGGCGCTGTCCGAGTGGGGCCTGCAGTCGATCCTCGTGCACGACGGCGTCGAGGCGCTGCTCACCATCCAGCGCCAGCTGCCGCGCCTGGTGGTGCTCGATGCCGCACTGCCCAAGATGTACGGCTTCCAGGTCTGCGAGATCGTCAAGCGCAATGAGAGCCTGCGCAGCACGCGCGTGGTCCTGATCGGCGCGATCCACCAGTCGGATCGCTACCGCCGCCCGCCGAGCGAGCTCTACGGCGCCGACGTGTACCTGGAGGGGCCGGACCTGCCCGACGGACTGCTGCCCATCCTGCGTCAGGCGGGCTTCCCGCTGGTCGAGTCCGCCGCCGCCGCCCCTGCGCCGGTTGCCCCGCCGCAGCCGGCGGTCGCCGTGCCGGCCGCACCGCCGATCCAAGCGCCGGCGCAAGCCGCCCCGGTTGCGATTCAAGCCCCGGCGCAAGCCGCCCCGGTTGCAGCGCCGATCGAAGCGCCCGCGCAGGCCGAGCTGGTGACGCCCGAGGCCGCTGCCCCGGCAGCCGCACCGGTCGTCGCCGACGACCCGCTCGCGGCGGAGCGGAGCAAGGCCGAGCGCCTCGCCCGGATCATCGTGTCGGACATCATCCTCTACAGCCCGGAGAAGTTCGACGCCGCCATCGCCGCCGGCAACGTGGCCGAGGCGCTGGACAGCGACCTCGACGAGGGCCGATCGCTCTTCCAGCAGCGCATCGATCCCCGGGTTCGCGACGAGCGCAACTTCCTGGTCGAGGAGCTGATCCGGGTGGCTCGAGAGAAAGGGATGCAATGAACCCCGAGCTCGGCGATCGCGAACGCCGGAGCATCCTCGAGGATCTCGCGAGCGCCGACGAGGAGGTGCGGCGCCTGGCGGTGGAGCGGCTGCTGACGCTCCCGTCCGCCGAGGCGATCCCGAAACTCGTAAAGAGCCTCGGGGACCCGGGCTGGCGCGTGCGCAAGGCCGCCGTGGAGAGGCTGATCGACTGCGCCGAGTCGGACCGTGTCACCGAGGCCCTGATCGTGGCGCTGGGCGACGGCGACAACGCGGGGCGGCGCAATGCCGCCGTGGAGGCGCTCGTGGGTTGTGGCTCCCGGGTGGTGCCCTTCCTGATCGGAGCCCTCGACAGCGACGATGTGGACGTGCGCAAGCTGATGATCGATGCCATCGCCGGGATCGGAGACGAGTCGTCGCGGCAGCCCATGCTCGGCATGCTCGACGACGCCGACCCGAACGTGCGCAGCGCCGCCGCTGACGCGCTGGGCGTGCTCGGGGGCCCCGAGGTGTCCGAGGCGCTCCAGCAGTGCGCCGTCCGAGGCGGCGAGGACACGCTGGTCCGTTTCTCCGCGTTGAGCGCCCTGGCCCGCCTCGAGACGGCCGTGACGGCGGCGGACCTGGGGCCGGCCCTGGACGATCCCACCCTGCAGCCGGCCGCGCTCGTGCTGCTGGCGGATCCCCTGGACGCGCGCGGCCTCGAGAGGCTGAAGAAGGCGCTGGCCAGCAATTCCCGCGCGGTCCGCGAAGCGGCCATGACGGCCCTGCTGCGTCGGCTGGCTGACTCCGACGCGGGCGCAGACCGGCTGGCCGACGAGATCCGGGAAGCCGGGCGCGACCCGGTCCTGATCGAGGACGCCGGAGTGCGCGTCGAGGAGGCCGACCTGGCCACCCGGCTCGTGCTGGTGCAGTTCTTGGGCGTGGTTGGCGCGCCCGAGTGTGTCGTGCCGATCCTTCGCGCCGGCCGGGACGAAGCGGTCACCGAGCTCGCGCACGCCACCCTCGAGTCGATGGGCGACCGGGCGGAATCCGCGCTCGACGCGGCCTGGCCCGATCTCGATCCCGACCTGCGCCGGGACGCCTGCGGCCTGCTGGCGCGAACCGGCGGCGAAGCGGGTGAGGTGCGGTTGGAGAGCGCCCTCGACGGGAGCGACTCCGCGCAGCGCTCGGCGGCGGCCCGCGCGCTCGGGCGCCGCCGTTGCGGACGCGTGCTTCCCAAGCTGGTGCGGAGACTGCAGGCCGCCGCCGAGGAGGAGGACTTCGAGGCCGAGGACGAGCTGGCGGCGATCACGGAAGCGATCGTGGCGCTGGCCGGGCCGGAAGGGACAGCGGGCGGAGGGCTCGCGGCCCAGGCCATCGAGCTGCTGCGAGCCGGGCTCGACGGCGCCAATGAGGCGGTGCGCATCTCGATTGCCACCGTCCTCGGTCGCATTGGGCGCGGCGAGGACGCGAAGCTGGTGGTGTTCCTGCTCAAGGATCCGAGCGCTGGGGTGCGCCGCGCCGCGGTCGAAGCCCTGGCCCACCTGGAGCCGGGCTCCGCCTCCGAGCCGCTTCGGCTTGCTCTCGCCGACGAGTCGGCGGCGGTGCGCATCGCCGCGGCCACCGCCCTCGGCAGCTCCCGGAACGCGGCGGTGCTCGAGGACCTGCCCCGGCTGATCGGAGACGAGGATCCCAGGGTGCGGGCAGCCGCGGTTCGCGCCATCGGGGCGCAGTGCGCCCGTTCGGCCGGCGACAGCGCAGCGACCGAGGCCTTCGCCCTGATCGAGCGCGCCCTCGAGGATTGCGGTGAAGTGGCCCTGGCCGCAGTCGAGGCGCTGGCCCAGGTGGGCGGCCACGCCGCCGCCCGGACCGCGTGCCGACTGCTCGACCGCGCCGAGCCCGAACTCGTCCAGGCTGGCGTGCGCTGCGTGGGCGCCCACGGCGACGCGGGCACGGCGGAGGTGCTCCTCGGTCTCATCGCGCATCCAAGCTGGGTTGTTCGCGCGGACGTGGTCCAGACCCTGGCGGAGCGACGCATGGTCGCCGCCGTTCCCCCGATCCTGCGACGACTCGAGACCGAGCAAGACGACTTCGTTCGCGACGCGATCCTCCGCGCACTCAGGAGCCTGGAGGGGTAGTCCGCGGTGGGTACGGTCGCAGCGGCGAAGCTCAGCATGAGCGATGCGGAGTTCCGCATGTTCTGCCAGATGTTGCGGGAGCACTGCGGGCTCCATTTCGCGGCGGAATCGCGGTTCCTGCTGGAGAAGCGCCTGGCTCGGCGGGTCGAAGCGCTCGAGCTCGGCAGCTTCGCCGCGTACCACTACCAGCTGCGCGCCGGGAGCGACAACAGCGAGATGTCGCGGGTGATCGACGACCTCACCACCAACGAGACGTACTTCTTCCGCGAGTACAAACAGCTCCGGGCGCTGATCGACGAGATCCTCCCGGAGCACCTGCTACAGCGGCGCACCCACAACCCCGCCGCCAGCGTCAGCATCTGGTCTGCGGGCTGCTCGAGCGGGGAGGAGCCCTACACCACGGTCATGATGGCCCTGGAGGCTGGACTCGAGCCGGGCCGCGACATCCGCGTGTACGCGTCCGACATCTCCCGCGCGATGCTCCAGAAGGCGCGGCGCGGCGTCTACCGGGAAGCATCGTTCCGGGAGACGCCGTCGCACTTGCGGGACAAGTACTTCATCGAGAAGGACGGCCTCTTCCGGATCTGTGACGAAGTCAAGAAGCACGTGGACTTCATCCACCTGAACCTGCTCGATGACGGAAAGCTCGCGCTACTCGGCTCCATGGACGTGATCCTGTGCCGAAACGTGATCATCTACTTCGACGCCGAGATCAAGAAGCGGGTGATTGACACGTTCCACGACAAGTTGCGGCCCGGCGGACATCTGCTCCTGGGCCACTCGGAGTCGCTGATCAATCTCTCCACAGCGTTCGAGCTGCGCCACCTGACCAACGAACTGGTCTACCGGCGACCGATCCCCGGCGAGGAGGTGCGCGACCCCTGGCACCAGGCGGCCGAAACCGCGCTGGCCACCGCCGACGGGGGCGAGCGATGAAGCCCCGGGAGCTGATCCGCGTCCTGGTGATCGACGACTCGGCTTTCAGCCGGCAGACGATCATGCGCATGCTGCGCACGTCGCCGCTGGTCGACGTGGTCGGCGTCGCGCGCGATGGCGAGGAGGCCCTGCGCAAGACCCTGGAGCTCGAGCCCGATCTCGTGACGCTGGACCTGGAGATGCCGCGGATGGACGGGTTCACGTTCCTGCGGCTGGTGATGAGCAAGCGGCCGACCCCCGTGATGGTGATCAGCGGCCGGGCCGGAGAAGAGGACGTGTTCAAGGCCCTCGACCTGGGGGCGGTGGACTTCCTCGCCAAGCCCATGCCGCACGCCACGCCAGAGCTGGAGAGCATCCAGCAGGAGCTGATCCGCAAGGTCCACGCCATCCGCGAGCTGCGCATCGACAAGGTGCGCGATCGGATCCGATCGGTGCCCCCGGTGCTGGCCCGGCTCGGGGGGGCCGTGTCTCCGATCCCATCGATGGTGGTGATCGGCTCGTCGACCGGCGGACCGGCGGCGTTGATGCAGATCCTGGGCGCCTTCGCCGCGCCGCCGCCGTGCGCGTTTCTGGTGGCCCAGCACATGCCCCGGGGCTTCACCCGCGGCTTCGCGGAGCGACTCGACCGGCTGACCCCGCTGAGTGCCAACGAGGCCGAGGGCGGCGAGCGGCCCGAACCGGGCTCCGTGCTGGTCGCGCCCGGCGGCCATCACCTGGAGCTCGAGAGCCGCGGCAGCGAGATCGTGACTCGGGTGACGCCCAACGGTCCGTCGGACAAGTACACCCCGTCCGCGGACCGCCTGTTCGAGACCGCGGCGAAGCACTTCGGCAGCGACCTCCTGGCGATCGTCCTCACGGGAATGGGCGACGACGGACGCCGGGGCGTGACCCGGGTGAAGGAGGCCGGGGGCTCGGTGATCGCGGAGTCGGAGGAGAGCGCAGTGATCTTCGGCATGCCCCAGCAGGCGATACGGACGGGTGCGGTGGATCGGGTACTCGCCCTCAGCGAGATCCCAGCAGCGATCCAGTCTGGCCTGTCCGGTGTCTCGGGGGCCCCGATTCGGAAGGAAATGTCATGAGCGTGAAGAACTACGAACGCGGAGAAGCCGTGCTCTCGATCTTCAAACGGGGCGCCGAGTTCACCAAGGATCTGCTCCAGGAGAACGAGCAGCTTCGCGTCCGCCTGCTGAACATCGAGCAGCGGCAGACGGACGCGGCGCGCGATCCCGAAGAGTGGGAGAAGCTGCGGAATGAGCTCCTCGGCAAGATCGAATCGCTCGAGGTCGAGAACCGGGACATCCGCGAGCGGTTGCAGGCGGTGGAGGAGGAGAACGGTCAGTTTGCCGGCCGGTACGTAGAGATCGAGGAAGAGAACAACAACCTCGCGAACCTGTACGTTGCCAGCTACCAGCTCCACTCCACCCTCGATCCGAGTGAGGTGCTGAAGGTCATCATCGAGATCGTCATCAACCTGATCGGCGCCGAGGTCTTCTGCGTGTACGTCGTCGACGAGCGCTCCGGGATTCTCGAGCCAGTTGCCTCGGAGGGCGCGCCGGTGTCGCAGTTCCCGCGCATCGAGATCGGAAGCGGGGCTCTCGGCCTGGCCGTCCAGGATGGCGAGGTGGCTGTGGCGGAGCCGGCGGCTGGGGCGCGCGCACCGGAGGAGGGGCCCCTGGTGTCGATTCCCCTGCGGGTCCAGGAGCGGCCGGTGGGTGCCATCGCCATCCACAGCCTGCTCCAGCAGAAGGACGGCTTCACGGCGCTGGATTACGAGCTCTTCACACTGCTGGCGGGTCACGCCGCGACGTCGATCTTCGCGGCCCGGCTGCATTCGCAGTCCAAACGCAAGTTGAACACCATCCAGGGCTTCATCGATCTTCTGACGAAGTAGCGACTGGGCCGGTCGAGGAGTGCAATGGCTGACAATCGAATCCTGATCGTCGAAGACAGTCCGACGATGCGCCAGCTTCTGGTGTTCGCCCTGAATCGTCTGAAGAACGTCGACATTGTCGAGGCCGCGGACGGCATGGACGGGCTGCGCAAGGTGACGAGCGACCACTTCGACCTGGCGCTGATCGACATCAACATGCCGGTCATGGACGGGCTCAAGCTGATCCGACTGATCCGGGGAGATGAAAGCCTGAAGCAGATGCCGATCTGCGTCATCACGACCGAAGGCGCCACTGACGACCGCCAGCGGGCGCTTACGTTGGGTGCGAACGAGTATCTCACCAAGCCCATCCAGGCCAACCGGGTGCTCTCCATAGCCAAGGGCCTGTTGAAGGTCGAATGAACGCGGACGCGGGAACGAACGGGGCGCTGCCGCGCGCGCGCGAATTTCACCTCCGGGTGATGAGGATGTCGGCGGTCATCTCCGTCGCCACCATCGTGCTGATCAGCGCGTATCTGTTGATGCTGCTGCAGCTGCCAACGGCGCTGTGGCGCGGATTCGGCGAGATCGTCGCCGGTCTGTTCGTGATCCTCTTCTCGATCACGATGACGGTGAACCACCGCTTCCTGGCTCCGATCCTGGCCTACCTGAAGGACGAGGAACAGGGGAAGGGAGCCGACGAGACCCTGCGCTGTGCGTTCGAAGCACTGGCCCGTTTTCCGCTGCGGATGTTCTTCTCGGGGATCGTCTGGTGGAGTCTCGGCGGCGTGCTGGTGGCGTCCGCCATGTGGCTTCGCTTCGACTCCTTCCAAGCCCTTCCCTGGGCGGTGATGAGCCTGGCCGCGGCCAGCGGCGGCTTCGTCACGTCGATCTTCATGTACTTCGTCTTCAAGTCGCATCTGGGGGAGCTACTGCGCACCCTGGCGAGCCGGCTCGACGGCCCCGAAATCCGCGCTCGATTGGTGCATCCGGTCTCCCTGCGCAGCAAGCTCTTTGTCTCCGTGACGGGCGTAACGTTCGTGACAGTCACGTTCGCGATGTTCCTGGCCTTCGCCACCTCGAGCCGGCGGCTCGAGGCCAACGCCACCCTTTCGCATGCCCGCTATCTGGAGGAGGTCGCCCCGACCCTCGAGGCGGGCGGCCCCGACGCCCTGTCGGCCGCGTCGGCGCAGGCGCGGCGGCTCGGCATCGCCGCGGACCTCCTGTGGGTGGACGTCGCCGAGGGTCGCGTGGTCGCGGGGCCGTCGGAGCTGCTCTACCCGTCCGAGCTGGCCCAGATCACCAGCGCCGACGGCGCCGCCAACCGGCAGGGTGGGAACAGCCTGGGCTTCGATTCGCCCAATAGCTTCGCCTGGCGCCCGCTGTGGGACGGCACCTCCGTTGTCGTGGCTGTCACCCCTTGGAGTGAGGTCACGGGAGAGACGCGCAGTCTCGAGGTGGTCTTCCTGATCATGCTCGCCGTGTCCGCGGCCATCTCCTTCGGACTCTCGCGGGTGCTGGCCGTGGATGTCGGCTCCGCCACGCGGGAGCTGCAGGAGAAGGTGCAGCGGATGGCCGCTGGGGACCTCCGCCCGGGCCGCGTCTTCGAGTCCGAGGACGAGCTCGGCGAGCTGGCGCGGTCGTTCGAGAGCATGGTGACCGCGTTGCGCGAGACCGTCGGGCGGGTGGCCGAGGCCGCGGATCAGGTGGAGCGAAACACGGTCGGCATCGAATCGGCCTCCGAGAACGTGGCGCGCGGCGCGGCCGAGCAGGGCCGGGGCGTCGAGCAGGCGGCGCGGCTCCTGGAGAGAATCAACGATCAGGTCGCGGGCATCGCTGCGTCGGCGCGGGAGCTGGGCAGCCTGGTCGAGGAGTCGAGCAGCTCGATCCTGGAGATGGGGGCGGCGGGCGAGGAGCTGAACGACACCGCGGGCGTGCTGTCCTCCCGGGTCGACGAGGTCTCGACATCGATCGAGGAGATGGTGCGCAGCGTGAAAGAGGTGGTCGCCAACTCGGAGGCGCTCTCGGCGGCGGCGACGGAGACGTCGTCGAGCATGGAGCAGATGGCCAGCGCCATGCGCCAGGTGGACAATACCGCGGAGGAGACCGCGGCCCTCTCCGAGCGCATGGTCGTGAACGCCGAGACCGGCCAGGCCCGTGTGCGCCAGACCATCGAAGGCATGCAATCCATCCGCGAGGCCACCGACACCGCCGAGCGAGTGATCCGGGTGCTCGGTACCCGGGCCGTGGAGATCGGCGCGATCCTCGACGTGATCGACGACGTGGCCGACGAGACAAGCCTGCTGGCGCTGAACGCCGCGATCATCGCGGCCCAGGCGGGCGAGCACGGGCGGGCGTTCTCGGTGGTGGCGAACGAGATCAAGGAGCTGGCGGACCGGGTTCTTGCCAGCACCAAGGAGATCGGCGGGCTGATCCGCTCGCTGCAGGAGGAGAGCGAGAACGCGGTGGGCGCGATCGAGGTCGGCTCGCGCAGCGTTGCATCCGGGGTGCAGCTCTCTAGGGAGGCCGGCGCCTCGCTGGAGGAGATCACCCGCGCGAGTCGGGAGAGCGGCACCCGCATGCACGAGATCCTCCAGGCCGTCCGCGAGCAGACGAAGGCCGCGGTCCACGTAGTGGGCCTGATGGAGAGCGTGAACGCGGGCGTCGAGGCGATCCAGTGGGCCGCCGCCGAGCAGGACCGCGGCAACGAGGTGGTGTACCTCTCGTCGGAGGCCATGCGCGAGGTGGCCCAGCAGCTCCGCGGAACCACCCAGGAGCAGGCGCGCGGGGGCGCGCGCATCCGCGAGAGCATCGAGGGGGTGCGTGACGCGACGCTCCAGATCAACGACAGCCTCGAGGCTCAATCCGCTTCCTACCGGGAGCTCAAGGGATTCCTCGACCAGGTGTCCGAGCGCACCAGCGCCAACGAGCAGTCGGTGGCCACCATGAAGGAGGCGAAGAACGACCTGCAGGAGCAGTCCGAGGCGCTCCGGGACGAGGTGCGGCGCTTCACGCTGTAGCACTATCCTCCTCATCGTGAACGCGTTGCGTTGGGGCACGATCGCTCTCCTCTTCGTGACCTGCGGCTGCGGCTACACGGTCGTCCATTACGACGAGCAGGGCCGCGGTCTCTCTCGGGTATCGATCAAGACCCTCACGAACGACACCGCGGAGCCGGGGGTCGAGATGCTGGTGACCGAGGCGTTGCGGCGCGAGTTCCTGGCGCGTGGGGGGGTGCGGCTGGTGTCGAACCCGGAGCAGGCCGACCTGGTGATTCGCGGGCGCGTGCCGAACATCGACACCAGGGTGCGGTCGTTCTCGGACGTGGTGCTGGCGCTCGAGTACGAGCTGACGCTCCGCATCTCGCTGCGCCTCGAGGCGCCGGACGGTCGGAAGCTGGCCGTCGAGAGGCTCTCGCTCCAGGACACGGAGGTGTACCTTTCCAGCGCCGACCTGGAGGTCGGGCGCAAGAACCGGAAGGAGGCGCTGCGCAGGGTGGCCCAGCTGCTGGCGAGCCGGGCGCACGACGCCCTCGAGCGCGTGTTGCAATGAACGTCGAAGAGCTGTCGCGCGAGCTGGCCGAGGGAGAGCTGCGGCCCGCCTACCTGCTGGCGGGCGAGGAGCCGCTGCTGCGGGACGACGCGCTCCTCGCGCTGCGCCGGGCGGTGCTCGCGGGAGGTCCCGAGGATTTCAACCACCAGCGGCTCGGCGCCGACGCCACCGCGGGAGAGCTGCGGGACGCCGTCGCCACCCTGCCGGTCATGGCCGAACACCGGCTGGTGACGCTCGACGATCCATCCAAGGGGCGGCGGGCCGGGGCCAAGGCGCTGGCGGACGCGTTGGCGGACGTGGTGAGCGACGTGACGGCCCAGGCGCAGACGGTCCTCGTGGTCGTGTCGGCCAAGCCCGACCGCCGCTCGCGCTGGGTCAAGGCCTTCCAGAGCCCGGCCGCGGTGGTCGACTGCCAGCCGCCCAAGGGCCAGCGCGCGCTGCTGGACTTCCTCCGCAAGGAGGCGAAGCGCCAGGTGCTCACACTGGCACCCGGCGCAGCCGAGCTGCTCGCCGAGCGGGTCGGGCCCCAGCTCCTGGTGCTGCGCCAGGAACTCGAGAAGGCGGCCCTCCTGGCCGGCGCAGGGGAGGCGATCACGCGCCACCACGTCGAGGCGGGCAGCAGTCTGCTCGCGGAGCAGCCGATCTGGGATCTGACCGACGCCATCGGCGAGGGCCGGATCGACACCGCCCTGGTCCAGCTGGGGCGCATGCAGGGCGCGGGCGCTCCGGCACCCGTCATCCTGGGCGCGCTGGCGTCACACTTCCGGCGACTCGCGCGGACCCGCAGCGGCGCGTCGGTGCCGGGGCCTCCCTTCGTGGTGCGCAAGCTCGAGGGCCAGGCGCGTCGCTACTCACTGGCCCGGCTGGTGTCGTGTCTCGACGCGATCCACCGCACGGACACCGCGCTCAAGGGCGCGGGCGCACTGCCCCCCGACCTGGCGCTCGAAAGGCTCGTGCTCGGACTGGCGAGCTAGCCAGTTCGGCGGCTACTTCGAGGCGGAGGCCAGCTGGCGGGTGAGGCGGGAGACGTGGCGGCTGGCGCGCTGCTTGGGGATGACGCCCCGGCTGGCGGCCTTGCGGATGCCGATCTCGGCGGCCTTCAGCTTCTCGGGCGCCGACGCGTCGCCGGATGCCGCGGCCTGGCGGAACTGCTTGATCAGCGTCCGCATGCGGCTTCGCACCTGCTGATTGCGGGCGTGCCGCTTCAGTGACTGGCGGGCGCGCTTGACTGCGGACTTGTGCTGGGCCACCCGGACCTCCCTGGAAGGCGCGGATCATAGTCTTCGGTCCGCCCCTGGGCAACGGCTGCGAGAACGCCTTCCCGTCCCTCCTGGGAGCCCCGGAACCCTCCTTCAGCGGGTGCTGGAGCCCGCCGATAAGCCAGGGGAAGCCGACTGCGCGGAAGGGGGATGAGTGTGAGCTGGCGCCGATTCCTCGCAGGCCTGTCGATGGGCCTCGGGCTGATCGGGGTGCCGGGGTCTACGGTCGCCGAGCGGCCCCCCGTGTCCGCTTCTGCCAATGGCGAGCAAGCCGACGCTGGGCCCGGGGAGGTCTCGCTCGCGCCCCGCGGCGGCTACCGCTCGGAGGTGGAGCGGGCCTGGTTCCGGGGGGGAGCCGACCTGGGAACCCGCGCCACCCGCACGCGCATCCGGGCCCTCGAGCTGGGCATGGACAACGTCGAGGCGGCGGCGCGGGCGCTGATCGCCCCGGGAGCCCGCGGCGACAGCCTCGGCCGGGCGATGCTGGCCGTGCGTCTCGCGCCGGACCTGCCCATGGCACACATCGCGCTGGCCGGCGCCCACTGGGAGCACGGCGAGCGGCGTCCGGCGTTGGAGGCGGTGGTGGACGGGCTGCTGGCGATTCCGCGTCACCTGGAGGCGACGGTCTGGCTGGCCTCGTCCCTGCTCGTCATGTTCGCCGTGGCGCTGGTCGCCGGCTCCCTCTACTTCGGCGCCAGCGTGGGCGTGGCCGCCTTCTCCCACGCCGCCCATGACCTGGGCGACCTGCTGTCGCGCTCGATGCCCGCCTTCGCCCGAACCGCGCTGCTCGGCTCGCTTCTGCTCCTGCCGCTCCTGGCCGGCGAGGGCGTGCTCGGTCTCGTGGTCGCACTCTTTGCACTGGGCTTCACGTATGGGAGTCCCCGCCACCGCGTCGCCCTCGCGCTGTCCGCTGTGCTGGTCGTGATCGGCATGTATCCGCTCGCCCGCGTGGCCGGGACCGCGCTGTCGGCCCTGGATTCCGATCCCCTGGCCGACGCCGCGCTCTCCGTCGTGCGCGGCACCGAGACTTCCGAAGAGCTCGAGCGGCTGGTAGCGGCCGCGCCCGACGACGCGCTCGCCAAGCACGTGCTGGCCTTGAAGGTTCGGCGTCTCGGCCTCGCAGACGCCGCCCACGCGCGGTACACCGTGCTCCACGCCGAGAACCCGCGCGATCCGGTCGTCCTCACGAACCTCGCCAACCTGCGCTTCCAGCGCGGGGACACGGCGGCGGCGACGGATCTCTACGAGCGCGCGGCTGGCTTGATCGACTCGCCGACGCTGATGTTCAACCTGTCGCAGTCCTACGCGCGCTCCTTCCGCATGGAGGAGTTCGAGAGCGCCATGCAGAACGCGCAGCGGATCGGCCCGGAGATCGTGGCCGAGCTGTCGCGAAACGGCGATCCGAGCTTCGTGGCGGACCTCGCCTTTCCGATGGACGAGATCCGCGGTCGCCTGATCAAGGGGGCACGGGGCAGCGGCTTCGCCGAGGCCCTGCGTCGCCCGGCCGCGCCCGGCCGACTCGGGCAGAGCTGGCTCGCCACGTCGCTGGGCTTCGCCGCCGCCGCGGTACTCGGGCTCCTGGTGTCGGGTCGCTGGCGGCACGCCAGCCGCTGCGCTCGCTGCGGCGCACGGATCTGCGCCCGCTGCGATGGCACGGTCTGGAACAGCGAGATCTGCGACGGCTGCCACCGCCTGTTCCACCGTCCAGAGACGACGGACACGGCGCTGCGCATGGCGCGGCTCGGCGAGCTCCGCGACCGGGAGTCCCGCCTGGAGCGCGTGACCCTCGCGGCCTCGCTGCTGGTCCCGGGGGTCGGGGGGCTGCTGGCCAAGCGGCCGGACCTGGCCTTCGTCAGCATCCTGTTCTTTGCCTGGGCCGGGGTTTCGCTCCTGTGGCGCGACGGCGTCGTTCCGGATCCCATGGCGGTGGGCGCGGCGGGCCCGCTGGCCTTCCTTCTCATGGGCGGTATGGCGTTGCTCGGGTACCTGGGGGTGGTCGGTATCGCGCAGTTGGTGCGCAGGAGCCAGTGATCGTGGCGGTCGCCTTGCACGGCAATCTCAAGGACTTCGGACTGGCCGAGGTGTTCCAGCTGATCGGCCAGCAGCGCAAGACGGGACTGCTGGAGATCGCCGCCAGAGGCTTGAAGATGCGCCTGGCCTTCAGCGACGGGCACGTGGTGTGGGCCCAGCCCGCGGCGAGTGGCGAGCACACCGCCCTGGGCGAGATGCTCGTTCGCTGCGGCCTGCTGACCCGCGAGTCCCTGGACGAGGCCCTGCGCGAAAGTGAGGGCTCCGCTCGCCCGCTCCCCGCGCTGCTCGCGTCGTCGGGTTCGGTCAGCGAGCTCGACCTCGAGGCCACTCTGGATCTCCTCACCCAAGAGACGATCTTCGAGGTACTGCGCTGGTCCCAGGGCTCCTTCCACTTCTCCGCCCAGGCCATCCCCCACGACCGCCCGCCCGAGAAGCTGCTGGCGGCGGAGCAGATCCTGATGGACGGCCTGCGCATGGTGGACGAGTGGCGCACCTTTGCCGAGCAGGTGCCCTCGGGCGAGACGGTCTTCCGCCGCTCCGGCTCGTTCGAGGTCTACCGGCAGCAGGCCCAGGGCGCCGAGGGCCGGCGCTTGGCCGAGGCCGAGCGCATCTTCCAGCTGGTGGATGGCCGGCTCACCACCCGGCGTGTCATCGACCTCTCGCGACTCGGCACGTTCGACGCCACCCGGCTCCTCGCCGATCTCCGCCGGGCCGGCGTGGTCGAGAGCCTCGATCCCAAGCAGGCGCGTGTGGCGCGCAAGCGCAGCCGGAAGCTCCGCCCCGGCGCCGTGGGCGAGGGCGTTCGCTGGTGGCTGGCAGCGGCGTTCCCCCTGCTGCTGCTCGGATTCCTGGTGTCGAGCATCCTCCCGTCGCTCCCCGCTCGGGCGCCGGGCGCGTCGGCTGCGCGCGAGCTGGGCTCGAGTCAGCCGATCCCGCGGGCGGCCTTCGAGAGGGCGCGCCAGGCCTTCGAGAAGCGTCGCCTCCGCCACGCCATCGAGGCCCACCGTTTCCTCACGGGAAGCTGGCCGGACACCCTGGCGCGGCTCGAGGGGGGCACGCCGCTCCCGGACGGCGCGTTGACGTCGTCGTCGGGACCCGCCTACTATTACGTGCAACGCGAGGACGGAGTTCTGCTCCTCGCTCCCCTGCGCTGACGCGCTCGAGAAGCGCCGGAGCAGCCCCTGGCCGCACAGCAACCCAGCACCCGACAGACCCTCATCTTCGACGACAACCACACCGCCGCAGAGCTGTACGGACAGGGCGATCGCACGCTCCGGGTGCTGGAGCAGGAGCTCGGCATCGACGCCCGCGCCCGGGGCAACGAGGTCCGGTTGGTCGGGCCGGAAGCCGACGTGGCGGTCGCTCGAAAAGTGCTGGAAGAGCTGTACGGTCTCCTGCGCTCCGGCCGACAGGTACACGCCGGGGACGTTGCGGAGGCCATTCGCATGATCCATCGCGAGCCCGAAGTGGATCTGCAGAACGTCTACGAGGACGTCTTGGCGTCCGTCGGCTCGCGCAACAAGATCGGGGCCAAGAACCTCTCCCAACGCCGCTACGTCGACCTGATGTGCAAGTACGACCTGGTGCTCGCGATCGGTCCCGCCGGAACCGGCAAGACCTACCTGGCCATGGCCATGGCCATCGCTGCGCTGAACCGCCACGAGGTCTCGCGGGTGATCCTGACGCGGCCGGCGGTGGAGGCTGGGGAGAAGCTGGGCTTCCTACCCGGCGACCTGGCCGAGAAGGTGAACCCGTACCTCCGTCCCCTCTACGACGCCCTCCACGACATGATGGACCTGGGCAAGGCGACGCGGCTGATGGAACGCGGCGTGATCGAGGTCGCGCCGCTGGCGTTCATGCGCGGGCGCACTCTCAACGACTGCTTCGTCATCCTGGACGAGGCCCAGAACACGAAGTCCGAGCAGATGAAGATGTTTCTCACTCGACTGGGCTTCAACTCCAAGGCGGTGGTCACGGGCGACATCACCCAGACCGACCTGGGCCCGGACACGAGGAGCGGCCTGATCGAGGCCACCCAGGTGCTGCGCGACATCGACGAGATCGGCTTCATGCGCTTCACCGAGAACGACGTGGTGCGGCATCCCCTGGTCCAGTCGATCGTCCGCGCCTATGACAAGCACGAGTCGCGCACGGTCGACGCCGCCGAACCCACCGACCCCGCCAAGAAATGACCCTGCGACTCACCGGCCCTCCGCCGGGCGTGGGCACCCCGCGCGTCGACGTCCGGCTGCTCGAGTCCCGGGCGCGCCGGGTGCTCGATCAGCTCGGTCACGCCCGCTCCGAGCTCTCTCTCTCGCTGGTGGACGACGAGCGCATCGCCGAGCTGAACGCGGCCTGGCGCAATCGCGACCAGCCGACCGACGTCCTCTCGTTCTCGCTGGTCGATGGGGAGCACGCCAGCCACCGCGGCCGGCTGCTGGGCGACGTGGTGATCGGGATCGAGGAGGCGGCCCGCCAGGCGCGTAGACGGCACCGCGGCCTCAACGAGACGGTGGCCCAGCTCCTGATCCACGGCGTCCTTCACCTACTGGGCCACGACCACGAGCGCAGCGCAGACGCGCGCGTCATGCGCGCCGAGGAGCGGCGGATTTGGCAGGTGGTCCGCTCCTGAGCGCAACCGCTTTGCAGGGTCATCCGCTGTGGAGCGCGCGCACCCGGGGGCTCCTGCTTGGGGGCTACGTCGCCGCCACCTTCCTCTCGTTTCCCCACCCGGTGGCCGGCCGCGTGCTGGACCTGGGGGCGGTCGTCTCCTGGCTCGGGCCCGCGCTGCTCCTGCTGGGCATCGACGGCCTCGACTGGAAGCGCGCCGGGCGGGCGGCCCTGGTCGCGGGGCTGGCCGCGCACACCGCGGTGATGCACTGGATCTACGTGGTCACCGTGACCTACGGGCACGCGCCGGCCCTGCTGGGGATCGTCGCGCCCATGGCCCTGGCGCTGTACGTGGCGGCCTTCACCGGTGTCTTCGGCGCGATCTGGGGCCGACTGTGCCAGCACCGCCTGGCCGGGGTGTGGACGGCAGCCCTCCTTTGGACCGCCGTCGACCACGCGCGGTCGTTCGTGCTCACCGGTTTTCCATGGGCCACCCTGGGCTACGCGCAGCACGAGAACACCGCCCTGCTCGGGCTGGCCTCGGCGACCGGGGTCTATGGCCTCTCGTTCACCACCGCCCTCGGCGGTGCCGCACTGGCCGCCGTCGCGCGCGCGTGGATGCGCGGCGGCGTCGCCGGGTTGCTGCCGAGTCGGAGCGTTTGGGCCGCGCTGGCGGTCGTGGCCGCGCTCCACGCCGTCGGCCTCGGGCTTCGCCGTCCGATTCCCGAGGACGCTCCGACGGTCCGGGTGGCGGCGATCCAGGGCAACATCGACCAGGACGTGAAGTGGAGCCCCGAGTGGCGCGACGAGACGGTCACCATCTACGAGCAGCTCACGCGTCGCGCGGTCCGGGAGGGCGGGGCACAGATCGTGGTGTGGCCCGAATCCGCTGTTCCCGGGCACGCGGGATCGGACCCCGCCCTGCGCGCGCGACTGGCACGGCTCGGACGAGAGACGGGCGTGTCGCTGGTGGTGGGCGCGGTCGGGCTCGACACGGACGCCCAGGGCGAGCGGCTCTTCTTCGACAGCGCGTTCTTCATCGACCCGGACGGCACGTTCACCGACCGCTACGACAAGTCGCACCTCGTCCCCTTCGGGGAGTACGTGCCGCTCCGCGGCCTGCTCGGCTCGGTGCTCGGCGCCGTTGCGCGCGGCATGGCGCGGACCGACGTGAGCGCGGGCCTCGGGCCCCGCGCGGTCGAGGTCCCGACCCCGGGCGCACCCGGCGGGCCGGTCGTTCGGGCCGGCGTTCCGATCTGCTATGAACTCCTCTTTCCGGATCTGGTGCGGCGTTTCGTGGGCGACGGAGCCGAGGTTCTCTTCGCCATCACGAACGACGCCTGGTACGGGCGGACGGGGGCGCCCTATCAGTTCCTGGCGATCACGGCCCTGCGCTCGGCGGAGACCGGCGTCTGGACCGTGCGGGCCGCGAACACCGGGATCAGCGCGATCATCGACGCCACTGGGGAGGTTCGAGAGCAGACGCCGATCTTCGAGCGGCACTGGATCGCGGCGGACGTGCCGCTCCGCCGGCCCGCAGACGGCAGCACCCTCTACGTTCGCTTCGGCGACGTGTTCGCCTGGAGCTGCTGGGCGGCATTGGTGATCCGGACGCTCCCCGCGATCCGGCGCATGCGAGGCCGAACGAATCCTCCCGACGAGAAGAGGTAGGTGCGACCATGAGCGAGAGTGAGGCACCCCGTGTGCCCGATGCCAACGAGATCACCCAGAAGCTGCGGCGCCTGCGCCCGCGCTTCGACGAGTTCCGGGGGCGTCTTTGACCTCGCCCGCCTAAACGCGCGCCGCGAAGAGCTCGAGAAGGAGTCCGCGCGGCCCGATCTGTGGGACGACCGGGAGCGGGCCGAGAAGACCCTGCGCGAGAAGAACGCCGTGGACCGGGAGCTCGCCCTCCACGCCGAGCTGGGCGCCGCCTTCGACGACGCCGAGGCGATGCTCGAGCTCGCCCAAGAGGCCGACGACGCGGAGGCGCGCAGCGAGGCCGCGGAGCAGGTCGACCGGGCGGAGATGGCCCTCGAGGAGGCGGAGCTCGGTCAGCTCCTCGGAGGCGAGCACGACGCCGGCAACGCGATCCTGTCCATCAACGCCGGCGCCGGCGGCACCGACGCCTGCGACTGGGCCGAGATGCTGCTGCGCATGTACCTGCGCTGGGCCGAGCGGCGCAGCTACAAGACCGAGATCCTCGACATCCAGGAGGGGGACGAGGCGGGCCTGCGCAGCGTCACCCTCTCGGTGCGCGGCGAGCACGCCTACGGCTATCTGAACTCCGAGCAGGGTGTGCACCGGCTGGTGCGCATCTCCCCCTTCGACTCCCAGTCCCGCCGCCATACCGCGTTCGCCAGCGTGGCGGCGCTGCCCGAGATCGACGACGCGATCGAGGTGGAGCTCGACGAGGGGGACCTGCGCATCGACACCTACCGGGCCAGTGGCGCCGGGGGCCAGCACGTGAACAAGACCGACTCGGCGGTGCGGATTACCCACATTCCCACCGGGATCGTCGTCCAGTGCCAGAACGAGCGGTCCCAGCACAAGAACAAGGCCACGGCCATGAAGGTGCTGCGGGCCCAGCTCTACGAGCGCGAGCGGCGCGAGCGCGAGGCCAGGATGGCGGAGCTGGCGGGGGAGAAGCGCGAGATCGGCTTTGGCAGCCAGATCCGCTCCTATACGCTGCACCCCCAGCAGCGGGTCAAGGACCACCGCACGGACGTCGAAACGGGCAACGTGGAGGCGGTCCTGGATGGGGACCTGGACCGCTTCATCCGCGCGACTCTGCTACAGAAATCAGCGAGCTAGGGGTTCGGGTTGAGCGACTACGAGCGGGAAGCCCGACAGCAGCGGGTGAAGGCCCTCCGGGAGGCCGGGGTCGATCCTTATCCGGCCCGGGTGGGGCCGCACGAGCCGATCCGCGCCGTGCTCGACGCGCACGGCGCCAGCGACGGCGCCGCCCTCGAGGCGGCGTCGCCGGAGGTGGCCGTGGTGGGTCGCATCATGGCCAGCCGCTCCTTCGGCAAGCTGATGTTCCTGCGCCTCCAGGCGGACGGCGAGTCGATCCAGGTGAGCGCCCGCAGAGCCGAGATCTCGCCAGAGCTCTTCCAGTTCATCAAGGACCTCGCGGTGGGCGACTTCGCCCGGGTCGAGGGCGTGCTCTGGCGAACCCGCACCGACGAGCTGACGGTGGATGCCCGGGCCGTGCAGGTCCTCGCCAAGGCGCTGCGACCCCTGCCCGAGAAGTGGCACGGGCTTACCGACGTCGACGCGCGCTACCGCCAGCGCTACCTCGACCTGCTCGCCAACGAGGACGCGCGGCGGATCGCGCTGATCAGGAGCCGCACGATTACGGCCATGCGCGCCTTCCTGGACGCGCGGGGCTTCGTCGAGGTCGAGACCCCGGTCCTCCAGCCGCTCTACGGCGGGGCCGCGGCGATGCCCTTCACCACCCGCCACAACCTCTACGACCAGGAGCTCTACCTGCGCATCTCGGACGAGCTCTACCTGAAGCGGCTCGTGGTCGGTGGCCTCGACCGGGTCTACGAGATCGGCCACAACTTCCGCAACGAAGGAGTGTCGAGGAAGCACAACCCCGAGTTCACGATGATGGAGTGCTACCAGGCCTACGCCGACTACCGAGACATGATGGGCCTGGTGGAGGACATGTTCCGGGAGATCGCCGAGAAGGTGCTGGGCACCTCCCAGCTGACCTACCAGGGCGTCCAAATCGACTTCGGCAAGCCGTGGGCCCGCGTGACCATGCGCGACGCTGTGCGCGAGGCGACCGGCATCGACATCCTCGAGGCGGTCGATCTCGCGGCGCTCCGGGCAGAGGTGGAGCGATCGGGACTCGACGTGGAGGACGCGCCGAGCTGGGGCGTGCTGGTCGACAATCTCTTCAGCGAAACCGTCGAGCCGAAGCTGCTCGAGCCCACCTTCGTGACCGACCACCCGCTCGAGCTCTCTCCCCTGGCCAAGCAGTCGCCCGACTCGCCGAGCCTGGTGGAGCGCTTCGAGCCCTTCGTCGCCGGAATGGAGCTGGGCAACGCGTTCAGCGAGCTCAACGATCCCGAGGACCAGCGCCTGCGCTTCGAGGCTGCGCGCAGGGCGCGGGCCGCGGGAGACGAAGAGGCCCACCCCCTGGACGAGGACTACGTGCGCGCGCTCGAGCACGGGCTCCCGCCCACCGGTGGCCTGGGCATCGGCGTCGACCGGCTCGTGATGATCCTGTCCGATGCGTCGCACATCCGCGAGGTCGTGCTGTTTCCCCACCTGCGCGCCGAGAGGCGCGAGGAGCCGCACTAGATGGACGCGGAGAGCGCCATCTGGCGCGCCCTGTCGGCGGGCGGCGGCACCCTGGCCCTGACCTTCATCGTGCTACTGGCCCTGGGCATGCTGGCCCTCTTCCTCTTCTACGTGGGCTCGGCGGTGGTCGTACTCGAGCGCTTCGCCCGGACGGTGCGGCGGCCGCGCTGGGCGCTCGCCTTCGGCGTGGCAATCGCCCTGCTGGCGGCGGGGCTCGGGGTGCGCCTCGCCGTCGAGGAGGGGGGCCACCTGTCCGGCACCGAGTGGGTGGAGCAATTCACCCAGCTGGCGGGCAGGACCCTGCTCCTCACCGCGGTTGCCATGGCCCTGGCCTGGTTCGGAATCCGCTGGCTCCCGCCGGCGCGCCTGGCCAGTGGTGCCCTCGTGCTGCTGGGACTGGCCGCCGCGCTGTGGGTGGGCGCAACCGGGCTTCCGCTCTACGCCGCGGCGTCGCCCGTCACGGTCGGTCTGCTGGTTGGGGTGGCGCGGTGGCGTCGGCGTCGGAGCGGCACCGGGGGCCCCGGCGAGCTCGAGCTCCAGCTCCGCTGGCTGACCGGGGCGCTGGTCCCCGGAATCGCCGTCGCGCTGCTGGTCCCAGAGCCCCAGCCCGAGATCGCCAGCGCCGGAGCCGGGCTCGTGGGACTCTTCCTGTGGGCGGTGGTCCTTGGCTTCCTGCCGCTGGCCGCCGCCGGCCTGGTCGACATGCGTCGCTCCGTCGAGTGGTTCATTGCGATCCGCTACCTGGTGGCGAAGCGGCGGCAGGTGTTCATCTCTGCCATCACGGGAATCTGCGTGGCCGGCATCGCTGCCGGCGTGTGGCTGATCGTGGTCGTGCTCTCGGTGATGAATGGCTTCGAGAAGACCTGGCGCGACGAGATCGTCGGCAACCGCGCGCACTTCACGGTCCACAACGGCTTCGGCTCGTTCGAGGACTACGGCGACGTCCTCTCGGTGGTGCGATCGGTGCCTGGGGTGACCGGCGCCTCGCCCTTCCTCGACGCGGAGGGAATGGTCCGGGGACCGGGCGGGCGGATCTACAGCGTCCGGGTCCGCGGCATCCAGCCCAGCACCATCGGAGACGTGACGGACCTGCGCCAGGACCTGATCCTGGGCTCCCTCGATGAGCTCGACCCGGGCCATCCGACCAATGGCACGAGGCTCCAAGACCCCGGGATCGTGATCGGCCACCAGCTCGCGTCGGCCATGAACGTGTCGCCCGGGGACTCCCTGCTCCTCATCTCGCCCTACGGCGGCGCGCCAACGCCCCTCGGGCCGGCGCCTCGGCTCAAGCAGTTCCGGGTGGTGGGGGTCTTCGAGACCAGCTTCTTCCAGTACGACGAGGTCTTCACCTACGTGAGCCTCGAGGCGGCCCAGGAGTTCCGCCGCTCTGGAGACGTGATCGACGGTATCGACGCGCGCACCACCGACTTCTACCGGTCGCGCCAGGTGGCCGACGTGGTGCGCGCCGAGCTCGACTACCCGTTCTTTACCCGCGACTGGAAGGAAGTCTTCCCCGCCTTCTTCCAGGCGCTCAAGACCGAGCAGGTGATGATGTTCATTCTGCTCACCATGATCATGGTGGTGGCCGCGTTCATGATCGTCGCCACCTTGATGATGATGATCATGGAGAAGTCCGGCGACATCGCGATCCTGAAGACGATGGGCGCCCAGGACGAGACCATCGAACGCATCTTCGCCATCGAGGGCACGCTGATCGGGCTCGCGGGGACCGTGCTGGGGGTCATCGCCGGGATCGCGGTCACGGATCAGCTCACCTGGATCCAGACGACCATCGAATCGCTGACCGGGATCGACACCCTGCCCGCCAGCGTCTACCAGTTCTCGACCCTTCCGTCGCAGATCGATCCCATCGAGGTGGGACTGGTAGCAGCCATCGCCATGGTGCTGTCCCTGGGCGCCACCCTCCTGCCGAGCCGCCAGGGCGCGCGCCTCGATCCCGCCGAGGCCCTGCGGTATGAGTGACGAGCTGATCCGCGTCGAGGGCCTGTGCAAGTCGTTCGAGATGGGGGACACGCGCATCGATGTGCTCTCGGGGCTCGACCTCCGAATCCGTCGGGGCGAGACGGTGGCGGTGGTGGGTCAGTCTGGAGTCGGCAAGACCACCCTCCTGCAGATCCTGGGCACCCTGGACCACCCGACGTCGGGGAGCGTTCACTTCGACGGCGAGGAGGTGTTCACGAAGAACGGCGCCGAGCTCGCGCGGCTGCGCAGCCGCTCTCTCGGCTTCGTGTTCCAGTTCCACCACCTGCTGCCCGAGTTCGACTCGCTCGAGAACGTGATGATGCCGGGGCTGATCGCCGGCGTCCCCGCAGCGGAGATGCGCGGGCGGGCGATGAAAATGCTGGAGGAGGTGGGCCTCGCACACCGGATCACCCACCCCATTGGCAAGCTCTCGGGTGGGGAGCGCCAGCGGGTGGCGGTGGCGCGGGCACTGGTGATGGACCCGCCGCTGGTGCTGGCCGACGAGCCCACCGGCAACCTCGACCCCACCATCGGCGACCAGATCGCGGAGCTGCTGCTCGAGATGAACCGGACCCGGGGCACGACCCTGGTGGTGGCCACCCACAGCGAGCGCATGGCCCAGAAGCTCGGCCGGACACTGGTGCTGAGCGAAGGGCGGCTCGACGAGCCCCCTCCGACGCCGGCTTAGACCCCGCCCGCGGAACCGCAGTTGCATCCGGCGGAGCCAGGTCAGATCTCTTAACCCGTTGTCTTCGAAGGGAAAAACCGCGATGTGGGGGCTTGCCCCGGGTGGGGTCGATCCCTAGACTGCGGCCCCCGAGCTGGGAGGAAGCTCTTGCGCCCGCACCGACGCGTCGGAACGAGCCTGGCCACGGCCGCGGCCTGGCTGGTTCTCGCCACTCCGAGTGCCGAGGCCCAGGTGACGACTCCGCCCGCCCCACAGTCCGCACAGCAAGCGCAGCCGGACGCCGCCTCTCCGCCCGGCGAGGAGCGCATCCCTGCCAGCGAGGCCGGCCGCGACCCGATCCGCGGCCCGGGCGGGATCACCCACCTGGCGATCCTTCCGTTCCGGGTCCACAGCGCCGACTCCCGCGACCTCCTGATCGCGTCGATCACCGATCTGCTGGCCGTGCGGCTCGAGGCCAGCGGGACCGTGGAGGTCGTGGATCCGGATCTGGTGCGCGCGGCCCTCGGTCCCCTGGACCCCACGCAGGAGGAGCTGCTGGACTCCACGCTGCGCAGTCTGGCGGTGCGGCTCGGGGCCGATGCGGTCATCACCGGCAGTCTCACCGAGCTGGCGGGGCGCTTCAGTCTGGACGTGCGGGTCGTGCCCGTCGCACCCGCCCAGAGAAGTCGCACCATCGTGTTCACAGCGAGCAGCGAAGAGGCGCTCCTCGGCCGGGTGGCGGAGGTGGCAGACCGGGCGGCGGCGAGTCTCCGCGAGGGTGGTCCCGGGCCGGTGCTCGAGGTCGAGATCGCCGGTGCCGGCGACCTCCAGGAGGATCTGCGCAGCGAGCTCGAGACCGAGGTCGGCGCGACCTACAACCCGGACGTGGCCCAGGCCGACGCCGAGCGCCTGACCGCCCACCCGAGCGTGGCCAGCACGACGGTCGAGACCGAGCGGAGCCCGTCGGGCGTCCGCGTGCGCTTCCGCGTGCTCCGCGCCGAGATGATCTTCGGCGGCACCAGCTTCGAGCCCGAGGGAGAGATCGTTGCCAAGATCGAGATCCGCGGGAATCGGCGCATCGAAGCCGACGCGATCAAGAGCCGCATCCGCACTCGCGCGGGCGAGAACCTCCGCCCCGCCCAGCTCGCCGCCGATGTCCGGGAGGTGTTCTCGCTCGGATTCTTCCGCAACGTCCGGGTCCTGGCCGAGGACGGGCCCGACGGCACGATCCTGATCTTCGAGGTCGAGGAGAACCCGGTGGTGCGGCAGATCGCCATCGCCGGCAACGAGAATATCGACAGCGAGCAGGTCCGGGACGCGTTGACCCTGACCACGGGCTCGACCCTCGACTACCCGCTGCTCCACGAGAACACCCAGCGGATCGAGGCTCTGTACCGGGCGGACGGCTACTACCTGGCCAAGGTCAGCTACGAGATCCAGGCCCTGGCGCCGGGATCGGTGGCGGTCAACTTCGAGGTGGAGGAGAACAAGAAGCTCCGCCTGCGCGAGGTCGCGTTCTCCGGGATCGAGGCCTTCGACGCCGGGGAGCTCCGCAAGGGCTTCGCCACCAAGCGCTGGCGCTGGTGGTCCTGGGCCACGAGCTGGTTCGACAAGTCGGGCACCTACTCGGAGCCCCTCTTCATCCAGGACCTGCGCAAGGTGGAGAAGCTCTACACCGACAACGGCTACCTCCAGGTGGAGGTCGGCCAGCCCGACGTCGAGGCCCTGGAAGATCGCCTGGTGGTGACGGTCCCGATCGTGGAGGGCGACCAGTACAGTGTCGGTATCATCGATATCGCCGGGGACGAGACGGCGGACTTCGAGCTCCTGCGCGAGAAGCTGAAGCTGGAGAGCGGCGACATCTTCAACCGCTCATTCCTTACCGAGGACGTGCAGGAGCTCGAGGAGTTCTACACGGATCGGGGCTTCTACTTCGCGAGCATCCAGCCCCTGACGAAGCTCGATCCGGACGCCCTGAAGGTGGACGTGGAGTTCCGGGTAGAGAAGGGGCCCCTCTACTTCATCCGTCACGTCGACATCTCCGGCAACACCCGCACCGTCGACAGGGTGATCCGGCGCGAGATGAAGGCGGTGGAGGGTCAGCTCTACTCGGCTCGGGCGATCCAGCTCAGCACCCGCCGCATTCGTCGACTCGGCTACTTCGAGGACGTGGCATTCGAGCCGCGGCCCACCGAGGACCCATCGCAGCTGGACCTGGACGTGAACGTGGTCGAGCGGCCCACCGGGTCCTTCAGCTTCGGCGCCGGGTTCTCGTCCCAGGACCGCTTCGTCTTCACGGCGTCCCTGTCCCAGCAGAATCTCTTCGGCCGCGGCTACGCCACCAGCCTGTCCGCCGACATCGGCGGCAGCACGAACCGGTTCTCCTTCAGCTTCAACGATCCCTACTTTCTGGGCAGCACCTTCAGCCTGGGGATGAGCGTCTTCCTCACCAGCGTCCGCTTCCAGGACTTCAACCAGGACCGGCGGGGCGTCGACATCAGCCTGGGTCACTCGCTGCGCGAGGACAACACCGCCCGGGGCTTCCTGCGCTACAGCTACTCGAACCGGGAGATCAGCCAGTCCCAGAACGTCAACACCTCCGCGGTGCTGTTCCGGGAGCTCTTCCAGGGCGTCGAGAGCACGAGCCTGGTCGGCCTCTCCTTCCAGAGCGACACCCGGGACGATCGCTTCGCGCCCACATCGGGCACCACCTACGGGGCGACGGTGGAGTACGCTGGCCTGGGCGGCTTCTCCAAGTTCCTGCGCTTCGAAGGGCGCTTCAGCTGGTACCTCGGCGCGCCCGGGTGGCTGTTCGATCGCTCGACCTTCGTGTTCGGCGCCCGCCTGGGCTACGCCATCCCCTTCAACACCATCGACGACTACGATCTCCTGGCCGGCCCCGAGGGCGGCTGTGACGAGTTCAGCTGCGACAACGTGGCGGCGCTCAACATGATCGACACCGACATCGAGCTGCCCCTGACCGAGCGCTACTTCCTCGGCGGGCTCGGAACCTTCCAGCTCCGGGGCTTCCGGGCGCGGTCCCTGGGGCCGCGCCGGGCCATCCTGAAGCGCAGCGGCCTGCAGGGAACCGGCCAGCTCTTTCATCCCGTGGGCACGCAGCTCGCAGCAAATCCGGTGGGAGGCGGCCTGGTTGCAGTGTGCAACGACCGGCTCCAGGACAACGGGAACCCGAACCAGGGCAACGCCAACGGGAAGTGCAACAATCTCGACGACTCGGAGATCGACGACTTCGACGACCTGAACGAGACCGACGTGATCGGCGGCAACTCGTTCATCTCCACGACCTTCGAGTACCGGTTCCCGATCTCGGAGGAGATCGGCCTCCAGGGCGTCGTGTTCGTGGACGGCGGCAACGCGTTCGCAGAGAGCGACGGGAACAAGCTGTTTAACCCCGCCGAGTGGCGCTACGGTGTAGGAGGTGGAGTACTCTGGTTCTCCCCCTTTGGCCCGCTGCAGCTGATCCTGGGCTTCCCCATCGACGCCCTGCCCGTGGAAGACAGTCCAGTGTTCGAGTTCTCGGTGGGCGGGTTCGGACTCTGACAGAGGGTTCGCGGAGCCAATCACGGGCGACGCCCGTGCAAGAGGTGAGGAGCGAGACATGCGAGTCAACAGCGTCCACAAATGGATCGCCGTGCTGGGAGTCGCAACCATCCTGGCCGTTGGCCTTGGCGCGGAGCCGGCAGTCAAGATCGGAGTCGTCGATCTCGACCAGGCGGTGAGCTCCACGGACGAGGGCAAAAAGGCCCGGGACGAGTTCGAGCGCAAGAAGCGGGAGGCCGAGGCCAAGCTCGCGCCCCTGCACGAGCGCGCCCAGGAGCTGTTGAAGGAGTACGAGGCCAAGAGGTTCGTCCTCTCCGACGATGCCCTGTTCCAGAAGCAGCTCGACCTGGCGGAGCTGCGCAACCAGATCGAGAACAAGCGCCGCGAGATCCAGGGCCAGCTCGAGGTGGACCGGGAGCGCCTGGTGGGCCCCCTGCGCGCCAAGCTCGCCCAGATCGTCGAGGAGATCGGACGCAGCCAGGGCTTCTCGCTGATTCTCCTGCGTGGCGCTCCGGGTGTGATGTATACGAGAGAGGCGCTCGACATCACGGACCTGGTCATCGAGAGCTTCGACAAGAAGGGCTGACGAGAGGACGGACCGATGCCCGGCATCCACCCCACTGCGATCGTCGAAGCCGGCGCGGTGCTCGCCGACGACGTCGAGATCGGCGCCTACGCACTGGTCGGCGCGGAGGTGGAGCTGGAGGCCAGCGTGCAGATCGGCGCGCACGCCTCGGTGATCGGTCGCACGCGGGTCGGTGCGCGGAGCCGCATCTTCCCGTATGCGTGCGTCGGCGGGGAGCCCCAGGACAAGACCTTCGCCGGAGAGCCCACGCGTCTCGAGATCGGCGTGGACAATGTGATCCGCGAGCACGCCACGCTCCACGTGGGAACACCCAAGGGCGGGGGCTGCACCCGGATCGGTGACGACAACCTGATCATGAACTCCGCCCACATCGCCCACGACTGCCAGATCGGCTCCCACTGCATCGTGGCCAGCTTCTGCGGCCTGGCGGGGCACGTGCTCGTCGACGACTTCGCGGTGCTCGGCGCCTACACCGGCGTGCATCAGTTCTGCCGAATCGGGGAATCGGTGATGGCGGCCTCCAACGCGAAGCTCTCCCTGGACGCGCCGCCCTTCTCCCTGGTCGCGGGCGATCGGGCGAGGCTGGCGGGCGTGAACAGCGTGGGCCTGCGGCGGCGGGACCTCGATCGGGAAGCCATCGCGCGGATCAAGCGCGCCTTCCACATCCTCTTCCAGTCGCGACTTCGCCTCGAGCCTGCCCTGGCCCGGGTGCGCGAGGAGATCCAGGACTCGCCCGAGGTAGAGCGGCTGGTTCGTTTCGTGGAGAAGTCCGAGCGCGGCGTCTGCCGCTAGCGCTGGGAGCGATCGACCGCCGTGGCGGATCCCCTGGGCCTGATCGCCGGCGACGGCCGCTTTCCCATCGAGATCGCCCGGGCCGCCCGCCGGCGCGGCAGGCGCGTGGTGGCCGTGGCGTTTCGCGAGCTGTCGAGCCCGGCCCTGGCCGCCGAGGTCGACGAGCTCTCGTGGCTGCACCTGGGACAGGTGGGCACCCTGGTCGAGACCCTGCGCGCTGCTGGAGCGTGCGAAGTCGTGATGGCCGGCAAGGTGCCCAAGCTGCACCTGTACGGAGACCCCGCCCGCCACCGGCCCGACGCGTTGGCCCTCGAGCTGGTCGAGAGCCTGCGCGACCGGCGAGACGCGTCGAACCTCGGCGCCCTGGCCGCCCTGCTCGAGAACCGGGGCATCCGGCTCCTGCCCCAGGCCGAGCTCGTTCCGGAGCTGATGGCCGCGCCCGGGCCCCAGGGTGCCGTGGACGCCTCGCCGGCGCAGCTGGGCGACGCCGCCTTCGGCTGGGCGATCGCCAAGACCCTGGCGACCCAGGGCGTGGGGCAGACGGTGGTGGTGCGCGAGCGGGCCGTCGTCGCCCTCGAGGCCCTCGAGGGCACCGACGAGGCCATCCGGCGCGGAGCTGCCCTGGCGGGTCCCGGGGTCTGCGTGGTCAAGGTGTCCATGGCGGGCCAGGATCCGCGATTCGACCTGCCCGCCATCGGTCCGGGTACCCTGGAGGTCCTGGAGGAGGTGCAGGCAGCGATGCTCGCTTTCGAAGCCGGCAAGACCGTGCTGCTCGAGCGGGGCGAAGTGGTCCGGCGGGCGGACGCCGCCGGCATCGCCCTGCTCGGGTTCGCTGCTACGGGGCCGGAACCGCCGACCCCGGAGGAGCCGATTTGAGCGCGCTGCGCATCGCCGTGGTCGGGGCGGGTCACATGGGGCGCCTCCATGCCGAGAAGGTCTCGGCTCTGGGCAACGGGGGCGCGGAGGTGACGCTGGCGGGTGTCGCCGATGCCGATGCCGCGCGCGCCCGTGCGCTGGCGGAGGAGCTGGGCGTGCCGGCGACGGGCCGTTTCGGCGAGCTCCTCGCGGAGAGCGACGCCGTCATCGTGGCCGTGCCGACCGTCGATCACCATCCGGTCGTGCGCGAGGTCCTGGCGGCGGGCTGCGACGTCCTGGTCGAGAAGCCCATCGCCGCCGACCTGGGCGAGGCCGACGACCTGCTCAAGCTGGCCCACGAGGGTGGCCGCATTCTCCAGGTCGGCCACCTCGAGTGGTACAACCCGGCCATGCAGGTGATCCGGGAGCGCATCCAGCGGCCCCGCTTCGTGGAGGCGCACCGGCTGGGTCCGTTCCCGGACCGCGCCACGGACATCGACGTGGTCCGGGACCTGATGATCCACGACCTCGACATCATCCAGCAGATCCTGGGCGAGGAGCCCGTCCGGGTCGAAGCGATTGGCGTGTCGGTGCTGAGCGAAAGCGTCGATATCGCCAACGCCCGAGTAACCTATCCCGGTGGCTGCGTCGCCAACCTGACCGCGAGCCGCGTAACGCCGACCCCCATGCGCAAGCTCCGCTTCTTCCAGACCGACGGCTACTTCTCGATCGACTTCCTGGAGCAGTCCGCGCTGGTGCTCCGCCGTCGCACGGGAGACGGGGAGTCCGGGGCCGACGCCCGCGAGATCGAGGTGGAGACGCTCGACGTGGATCCGACCGATGCCATGGAGGCCCAGCTCCGGAGCTTCCTGCAATCTGTGCGCACCCGGAAGCCGTCGCCCGCCAACGGGCCCGGGTCGCCGGGCGGGGCCTGTGGCGCCCTGCGCACCGCCCTCCGCGTGATCGACGCCATGCCAGCCGCGGACCAGCTCGCATGAGTTCGCCCACGCTCCTGCTCTCCGCGGGCGATGTGTCGGGGGACGATCACGCGGCGGAGCTGGTGCGGGCCTTCCGGCAGCGCCGACCCGGGGCCCGGTTCGTCGGGCTCGGCGGTCCGGCGATGCGGCGCGCCGGCGTCGAGCTGGCCGTGGCGCAAGACGAGCTCGCGGTGGGCGGGCTCTTCGAGCTCGGGCGGAGCGCGCCCCGGATCGCCCGAGCGTGGCGCCGCATGGGCACCGCGCTCGACCGCGCACGTCCCGATCTCGTCGTGCTCGTGGATTCCGGGGGCTTCAACCTTCCATTCGCCGCGCGGGTGCGCAGGCGTTCGAGCGCGCCGATCCTGTTCTACGTGGCCCCCCAGGTCTGGGCCTGGCGGCCCGGCCGGATCCGCAAGCTCGCCCGCCGGGTCGACCGGCTGGCGGTGATCTTTCCGTTCGAGCCGGAGGTCTACGCCGGTACCGGCCTGACCGTGGAGTTCGTGGGCCACCCCCTCGTGGACCGGATGCGCGCGCTGCGCGAGCAGTGGGATGCCCGGAGCGCCCGCGCCCTGCTTGGTCTCGATCCCGAGGCGCGGTGGATCGCGCTGCTCCCGGGGAGCCGGCGGAACGAGATCGACCACCAACTTCCGCTCCAGCTCGAGACCGCCCGGCGCGTGCACGCGCGGACGCCTGGCGCCGCCTTCGTACTGGCGCTGGCTCCCTCGATCGAGCGCGCGCGCGTCGATGCGATCGTGCGCCGGGCCGCGCTGCCGGAGCTTCTGCGTCTCGTCGTGGTGGAGGGCCGGACGCCCCTGGCGATCCGCGCCGCGGACACGGTGCTGGCCAAGCCCGGGAGCGTGACAGTCGAGGTCACCCTGCTCGAGCGCCCCATGGTGGTGATGGGTCGGGTGAACGCGCTCACCGCGGCGGTCCTGCGCCGCGCCGTCCGGGTGCCCGCCTTTGCCATGCCGAACCTCATCGCCGGCAAGAGCGTGGTGCCCGAATTCCTGCAGGACGACGCCCGGCCCGACGCGATGGCCGACGCGCTGCTCGCCCTTCTGGCCGGGCCCGTCCGGCGCGAGCAGCTCGCTCGACTCCGCGAGGTGGCGGACAAGCTCGGTGAGGGCGGTGCCGCCGAGCGCGCCGCCGGTCTCGCGGAGAAGATGCTCGGGCCACCCCGGGCCTAGGCGCTGGAGACGGTTCTTGCGCCCCCTCGCGCACAGCGTCGCCGCCGTCAGCGGAGCCGTCCTGCTTCCCGTCGGCGCGGTGGCGCTGGCCGTGCGCCCCCGCTGGCGGATCGGCGTGGGAGAGCGCCTGGGCGGAGTTCGTCCGCCGACCCCAGGGCGGATCTGGGTGCACGCGGCGAGCGTCGGCGAGGTCGCCGCCGCGCGCCGCCTGGTCGAGCGGCTGGAGCGGCGCGGGCTTCCCGTGTTCGCGTCGACGACCAGCAGCGACGGGCGGATGCGTCTGCGCGCGACACTGCCCGCGGTTCCATCGGCCCTGGCCCCACTCGATCACCCGTGGTGCGTCGAGCGGGCGCTCGGTCGGGTGCGTCCCGCGTGCCTGGTGTTGGTGGAGACCGAGATCTGGCCCGTCTGGCTTGCCGCCGCCCGCCGACGCGGGATCCCGATCGCCGTCGTCTCCGGCCGGATCTCGGACCGGAGCCTGCGCCGGTACCGGTTGGCGCGCCCGCTCCTGGGTCGCAGCTTCGCGGCGCTGGACGCCGTGGGGGCGCGGAGCGACGAGGATGCGCAGCGCTACCGGAGCCTGGGCGTTCCGCCCGAGCGGATTCTCGTCACCGGCGACCTCAAGCTCGACTGCGCTGCCGACGGCGAGCCGCTGGCCGCCGATCTGGCCGCGGTCCTGGCGGGCGGAGCGATCCTGGTCGCCGGCAGCACCCATCCCGGCGAAGAGCGCGCCGTCCTGGGCGTGCTGTCCGCGTGCGAGCGGGTGGGCGTGGCCGCCTCTCTGGTGCTGGCGCCGCGTCGGCCGAGCCGCGGGGAGCCCCTGGCGAAGGAGCTGGCGGAGTCCGGACAGCGCGTGCGCCTCCGCAGCCGGCTCGGCGCGTCGGAGCCGCCCCTCGCCCCCGGCGAGATTCTGCTCCTCGACAGCCTCGGCGAGCTGCCGGCCGTATACGCCCGGGCGACCGTGGCCTTCGTCGGCGGGACCCTCGTCCCGGTGGGCGGTCACAACGTGCTCGAGCCGGTCCAGGCGGGAAGCCCGGTCCTGTTCGGGCCGGAGCTGGCCCACGTGCGCGAGCCGGCGCGAATCCTGGAGGAGGCGGGCGCGGGACTCCGGGTCGAGAACGCCGACCGACTGGTCGCCGAGGCCGTGAGGCTGCTGGCGTCTCCCGCCGATGCGGCGGCGCGCGCGGCGCGCGGTCGCGAGGCACTTTCGCGTCACCAGGGGAGCGTCGAGCGGAGCGTCGCCCTGGTGGAGGCGCAGATCGGGCGGAGTCGGGGCCGGAACCCCGACCTGGGCTGATGCGGATCCCCTGGTGGGAGTGGGAGGCGGGGTGCGAGCGCGGCTGGCAACGAGCGGCGCTCTCCCCGCTCGCGCCGCTGGCGCTCTGCTACGCCGGCGGCGCCCGGTTGCACCGCCGGCTCTACGAGCGCGGCTGGCTGGACGCGCGGCGGCTTCCGTGCCGTGTGGTGAGCGTGGGCGGTCTCGCCGTCGGCGGCTCGGGCAAGACTCCGCTGGCGTCCTGGCTGGCCGCGGGCCTGTCCCGCCGCGGTCACCGGGTGGCGCTGGCAAGCCGCGGCTACCGGGGCGCCGCGCGCGAGGCTGTGACCGTCGTCTCCGACGGTTACAGGGTCCACGCCGGTCCCGCCGTCGCCGGCGACGAGGCGATGCTGCTGGCCGGGGGCGCTCCGCGGGGTCCCGTGCTGGTCGGCCGCGATCGCGCGGTGGTGGGGCTGCGCGCCATCTCGGCGTTCTCGGCGCAGGTCCTGGTGCTGGACGACGGCTTCCACCATCACCGCCTGGCCCGAGATGTGGAGGTGGTGACCATAGACGGGCGACTCGGTCTGGGGAACGGCCGGGTGCTGCCCCGCGGCCCCCTGCGCGAGTGCCCCGAAGCGCTCTCCCGCGCTCACGCCGTGGGCGTCCTCGCCGGCCCGCTCGGCGACACCGACCGGGATCGCGTCACGCGGCTCGCGCCGGACGCGTTCCGCTTTCGCGGCCGGCGGCGACCGCGGGGTGTGCGCTCGCTGCAAGCGTCCGGCCGCGTGCCCGTCGAGGAGAGCTCCCTCGAAACCCTGCGCGGCGCGCGGGTGGGAATGCTGGCGGCGATCGCCCGGCCCGCGAGCTTCCGCGCCACTCTCGAGTCCCTGGGCGCCGAGGTGGTGGCCGAGCGCCTGTTCCGCGATCACCATGTCTATCGGCCTCGCGACCTGCGTGGTCTCGCGCGTCAGGTGCCGATCTGGTTCACCACCCAGAAGGATGCCATCAAGATCCTTCCCACCTGGCTGCGCGGCGCTGACCTGCGCGTCCTCGTCGTCGACCTGGAGCTGGAGGATCCCGAGGGCCTGCTCGACTGGCTGGAGGCGCGGCTCCCCTCGCCCGCTCAAGAGGTGCCCTTCAGCACCTCCTCGTAGATCGCGAGGGTCTGCTCCACGAGTGCGCGGTCCGAGAAGTGGAGCGTCACGCGCTCGCGCGCGGCGCGGCCGAGCCGCGCGCGCCGCTCGGGGTCGCGGAGCAGCCCTGCCACGGCGTCGGCGAGGGCGCTCGGGTCGCCCGGCGGGACGAGTACGCCCGTGTCGGATGCCACTGCCTCGCGCAGCCCGCCCACGTCGGTGGCGACGACGGAGATCTGCATGGCCATGGCTTCCAGGACGGCCATGCCGAGCGCCTCTTGATGCGACGGATACACGAAGATGTCGATCAGCGAGAGCACGGCGGGCACGTCCTCGTGGAAGCCACCCCACACCACCCGGTCCGCGATGCCGAGCTGCCGGGCCAGGGGCTGCCAGCGGCCGGCGTCGCCACCCAGCAGCAGGAACCACGGGCTCGGCTCGGGGCTTCGATCGAGCAGGATCCGGGCGGCGCGCAGGATCTGCTCGATTCCCTTGCGGGGCGACAGCCGGGAGACGTGGCCGACCACCGGCGCTCCCTCGGGCAGCCCCAGCTTCCGGGCCAGGTCCGCATCGCGCGGTCGCGGCGCGAAACGCGACACCGCGGCCGCGTCGCGCACGGTCTGCACGTGGGCGCCGGCCACCCCATCGCGGCGAAGCTGCTCGCGCGCGTAGTCCGAGACAGTGATCACCCGGGCGCAGCGCTCGTAGAGGAACCGGCTGAAGGGGCCCGAACGGAGGGTCGTGTGGTTGTGCTTGGTGCGGATCAGGTGGGGAACACCCGCCCAGCGAGCCGCTAGCGCTGCCAGCTGGTGATCGCGTGCGCCGTGGCAGTGCAGGATGTCCGCCGGTCGTTTGCGCAGCGCGCGAACCAGGGGAAGCGTAGAGACATGCGCGCGCCAGCCGCGCATGGGCAGCGGCAGGACCTCGACCCCGTCGCGCTGGCAGCGCTCCTCGAGCGCACTCCGCGGATGCGCCACGACGCGGACATCGTGTCCCCGCTCGGCCATCGCCGTGGCGATCCGATGTACCCGCGCGATCTGCCCGGTCCACGAGCGCTGCCGGTCGACATGGACGAGACGCACGGCTTAGCGATACCCCAGCGCGTGGAGACGAACACGAACCCGCTCGCGGCCCAGGCGCGCGAGCAGGGCGCGGCGCAGATCTCGATCGCGCCCGACGTAGCCGGCGAAGAAGGCCGCGCAGCCGCGCGGCCCCACGCGGGTGGCGAGGCCGCGCTTGACCAGCGACCGGTAGAGGCGCATCAGCTCCGCCATGCGGCGCGCCGGCGGCGGGTCCGGCCCGAGCCGCGCCCGATCGAGATCGACGATGATCACCTCCGCGCGCTCGTCGACCTCGCGCACCAGGAGATTGCCGACGTGCAGATCGCGATGGCGGCCGCCCGCGTCGTGGAAGCGCCGGACGGCGTGCCCGGCCGCCCGAGCGGCCCGGTGGATCCGCGCAGGGGCGGGATCGCGTGCCAGGAAGCGCGCCGCGTCCGGCGCATCCTCCTCGAAGACGGTGGCCACCACGGCCTCCCAGAATCGCCAGACACGGTGGCCCACCACGCCCACGGGTCGCGGAACCGGTGCGCCCCGCGCGCGCAGCTCGGCGGTTGCTTCCAGCTCGGCGACCGGACGCGCGAGACCGAGCCAGCGCCGCCCGAGCAAGCCGCCCAGCCAGCCTCCGTGTCGAAGGGGTCGCAGGTGGAGCCGCACGGCGCCCCCTGCGTCGCCCTCCGCGTCGTTGGTAGGCAGGTCGACCACGGCCGCCGGGCCGCGTCCGCCGAGGGGAGGCGCGGCAGCAGCGGCCAGAACGTCCCGCAGGCGCTCCGGCTCGTGCAGCGCCAACGCGTGGACTGCGTTCTCGAGGGCGGCATCGACCACCAACACCGAGCGGCCAATCGAGATGCGCCGAAACGAACCGCTGGCGGCCGGAGATCCTCGAGATCCTGACGATCCGCTCACAACGAGAACGTGCGCGGTGCTCTCATCGCGGGGTATCCTATCTGTCCCGTTCTCCATCGGCGAGGTTCGTCATCGTTCGCTGCCTGAATCCCCTGCCGCGGACTCCCGCGGCCGGGCGGATCCTGGTGATCCGCCTCGGCGCGGTGGGCGACGTGGTGCGCACCCTGCCGGCGGTGTCGGCATTGCGCGCCCACTACTCCGACGCCCATCTGACCTGGATGGTGGAGCGCAAAGCCGCGTCGGTGGTCGAGACCCAGCCGTGGGTGGACGAGGTGATGCTCTTCCCGCGCGAGGCGCTGTCCGATCTGGTGCGTCGCGGGCGCTGGCTCGCCGCAGCGGGGGAGGCCGGGCGCTGGATCGCCGCGCTGCGGCGCGGGGGCTTCGATCTCGTTCTCGACTTCCACGGGATCCTGAAGAGCGGCCTGCTCGCACGCCTTTCCGGGGCTCCGCTTCGCGTGGGCTACGCCGCGCCCGTCGCGCGCGAGGGATCCTGGCTGTTCACGAACCGGCGCGTCCGGCTGGGTGACACCCGCTTGAGTCGCTTCGAGCGAAACGAGGCGCTGGTCCGGTTCCTGGCGGTGACGGAGTCGGCGGCGCAGGCGCCGCTGTGCGTCCCCGAAGCGGCCCGGGAGCGCGTGCGTGCGAGTCTGGGCGCCGGGCCCGCGCCCGTGGTGCTCCATCCCGGCACCAGCGACTCGACGCCGTACAAGAGGTGGGACCCGGAGCAGTACGGCGCACTTGCGAAGGTGCTCGCCGGCGCCGACGGCGTCTCCTGCATCGTGAGCTTCGGCCCTGGGGAGCGCGAGCTGGCCCGCTCGGTGGTGGACGCGGCGGACGGCGCGGCCCGCCTGGCGCCGGAGACGCCGAGCCTGCCCGACCTCGCTGCCCTGTTCGCCTGGTGCCGTCTGTTCGTCGGAAGCGACAGCGGTCCCCTGCACGTGGCGTCACTGGTGGGAACCCCGGTGGTGCAGATCCTGGGCCCGACGGATCCGGTCGTGAACGCGCCGTATCCCGGGACGCCGTCCCGAGCGGTCCGGGTTCCGGTGCCGTGCAGTCCGTGCCGACGGGGGTGCGCGGAGGCGACCTGCATGCGCGGCGTTCCGACCCGCGACGTCGTGTCGGCCGCGCGCGAGCTGCTGGTCGGCGGTCCAGTCCGGTCCGCCGGGACTGCCGGGACCGCTGCGATCGCGGTGTGATGGTGTCCGAGCCCAGCGAGATCCTGCTCCGCGGCCCCAACTGGACCGGCGACCTGGTGATGGCCACGCCAGGCTTCCGGGCCGTGCGCGGTCGCTTCCCCAAGGCGCGCATCACGCTTCAGGTGCGCCCCGGTCTCGAGGCGCTGATGCACGGCGCTCCCTGGTTCGACGAGGTCGTGCCCGTGACGTCGTACCACCGGGGGACGGCCGCCGTGCTGCGCGAGGCGCGGGAGCTGCGCCGACGCGCGCCGCGCTTCGACCTGGGCATCTGCATCCCCGACTCGTTCTCCGCCGCGCTGCTGATGCGCGCTGGCGGTGTGCGAGAGGTGGCGGGCTACCGGCGCGGAGGCCGCGGCGTTCTCCTCCACACCCCCGTCACGCCGCCCTCCGCTTGGGGGAGCCACCGGCGTGTGGCCCGCGAGCGCTTCGTGCTCGACCTGGTGGGCGCCCTCGGCTGCCCCGAGCGGGGTACCCACCTCGAGCTCTTCACCACCCCGGTCGAGGAGAAGCGCGCCGCCCAGGCGCTCTCCTCTCGGGGCGTCGACTCGGCTCGTCCGTGGGTGGCGCTGGCGCCAGGTGCCTCCTACGGCCCGTCCAAGTGCTGGCCGGCCGAGTCCTTCGCGGCTGTGGCGGACGCCGTGGTGCGCGCCGGCGGCCAGGCAGTGCTGGTGGGTGCGCCGGCGGAGGCGCCTCTGGCAGCGCGCGTCCGCGCGGCCACGTGTGAGCCCACCGCGGATCTGGTGGGCGCCCTGGACCTGGGATCCCTCAAGGCGGTGCTGCGCCGCGCGTCCGCGCTGGTGTGCAACGACGCCGGGGCGCGACACGTGGCGGTGGCGTTCGGCGTGCCCGCGATCGTCCTGATGGGCCCGACCGATCTCGCCAAGACGAACGAGAACCTGGAGCGCGTCACCGTGCTCCAGACCGACGTGGGCTGCCGGCCCTGCTACCGGCGCGTGTGTCCCATCGACCACCGCTGCATGACCCGGATCGCGCCCGAGCGGGTAGTGGCAGAGATCCTGCGCGCGCTCGAACCCCCGCGCTCGGAGGACGGCCGATGAGCGATCTCGCGGTCATCGTCGTCAGCTGGAACACCCGGGAGCTCCTGCTCTCGTGTCTGGAGACGCTGGAGCGGGTCCTGGCCGAGGGCGAGCCCCTGGCCGCCGAGATCTGTGTGGTCGACAACGGCTCGCGCGACGGCAGCGCCGACGCCGTGCGCGAGCGCTTCCCGACGGTCTGCCTGATCGAGCTCGCCGAGAACCGCGGCTACGCGGCGGGGAACAACGCGGCCCTGGCCCGGGTCGGCGGCGACTCGATTCTGCTGCTCAACACCGACGTGCGCATCACTCGGGCCGCCCTGGACCGCTGCCTGGCCGCGCTGCGCGACGATCCCGCCGTGGGGGCTGCGGGTCCCGAGCTCCAGCACCCGGACGGCCGTCCCCAGAATACGATCCACCCCTTCCCGGGTCTCGCCACCGAGCTGGTCCCGGCCCGGCTGCGCGAGGCCCTGCTCCCGGCGCGCTTCCCGTCGAAGCGGCGCCGCTACGAGCAGCCGATCGATGTGGAGGCGCTCCGCGGCGCGGCGCTCTTCGTGCGCCGCGCCGCCGTGGACGCGATCGGGCCCCTCTGCGAGGACTACTTCTTCTTCCTCGAGGAGACGGATTGGTGCTGGCGCCTGCGCCGCGGCGGCTGGCGGGTGCGGCTCGTGCCCGGCGCGCCCGTGGTGCACCTGCTCGGGGCGAGCAGCAAGCGCCGTCACCCGGCCGCCACCCGCATCGAGTACCACCGCTCGCTGTACCGCTTCCTGCGCGAGCACCGCGGCCACGCCGTCGCGTTGGCGGTGGCGGTCCTGCGCGCGGCCAGGCTCCTGGGCTCGGTGCTCCTGCTCGCGGCGCCGGCCGCAGCTTCCGCTCCGGCCCGGGCGCGCCTGGTCGAGCGCTTCCAGGTGCTCCTCTGGCACCTTCGGGGCTGCCCGGCGGGCGCGGGACTCGCCGCGCTCGACGGCGGGCCGAGAACGCGGGAAGCTAGTCCCGCGCCGGAAGCCGGGAAGCAAGAGGCGCGGGCCAACGCCAGCGCGAAGGGGTGCGCATGATCCGCAGTATGACGGGGTACGGGCGGGCCTCCTTCTCGGTCGGCAGCGCCGTCTTCGACGTGGAGGTGCGCACTGTCAATCACCGCTACCTGGACGCCCGGGTCAAGCTCCCTCGAGTCCTGGCCGACCGCGAGGCCGAGATCAAGGCGCGCATCCAGGCCGCCCTCTCGCGCGGGAAGGTCGACCTCTCGGTCTCCCATCCCGCCGATGTGGTGGTGCCGCCGCGCATCGAGATCGACCGCGAGGCGGCCCAGCAGTACCTGGACGTCGCCCGGGAGCTGGCGGGGTTGGTCCCGGGCACCCTCGACGTGACCGCGCTCCTGTCGCTGCCGGGGGTCGCGCGCAGTGTCGAAGTCGAGCTCCCCGCCGAGCCGCTGGCCGAAGAGCTGGGCCGCGCCGTCGATTCGGCCCTCGAGGCGCTCGACGCCATGCGCCGGGCGGAGGGAGAGGCTCTCGCCCGCGAGCTCGGGCCGCGCCTCGACCGCGTCGTCGAGTCGGCGGTCATCCTGGAGAGCCGGAGCGAGCTGGTGGTCCAGTCCGTGCGGCAGAAGCTGCGCAAGCGCGCCGAGCAGCTCGAGAGCGAGACGGGCCTGCTCGACGAGGCGCGGCTTCACCAGGAGGTCGTGATCGCCGCGGACCGCCTCGATATCACCGAGGAGATCGCTCGCCTGCGCAGTCACGTGGCGCAGTTTCGCCAGATCATGGCCGAGGCGGATCGCGGCACGCCCGTCGGCAGACGGCTCGACTTTCTGCTCCAGGAGATGGCGCGGGAAGCGAACACGGTCGGCGCCAAGGCCAACGACGCCCCGCTCGCCCACGTGGTGGTGGAGGTCAAGGCCGAGATCGAGCGCATCCGAGAACAGGTTCAAAACATTGAGTAGAACCGGCGCGGGTCGCGAGCCGGGCGCGAGCCCGGTACCGCGCATGCTGAACATTGGCTATGGCAACCTGCTGATCGCCTCCCGCGTGGTGGCAGTGGTCTCGCCCCAGTCTTCGCCCATGCGGCGTCTGCGCGAGGAGGCTTCGGCCCGGGGCAAATTGGTCGACGCGACCCAGGGCCGCAAGACGCGCTCCATCATCGTGACCGACAGCGACCATGTGGTGCTCTCGGCGATCAATCCGGAGACGATCCAGTCGCGTCTCTCCCAGGAAGACGCGGGCGGCGGCGGGAGCGGTGCCTCGTGAGCGCGTCGCGGCGGCGCGGCATCCCGTTCGTCGTGGCGGCACCATCGGGCACCGGCAAGACCACGGTCTGTCGGGCGGCCCTCGAGCGCGACTCCGGGCTGCGCTTCTCGATCTCCCACACCACCCGCGCGCCACGCGACGGTGAGCGCGACGGCATCGACTACCACTTCGTGACGGCTGAGGAGTTCCGCCGCGGGGTGGAGGCCGGTGAGTTCCTGGAGCACGCAGAGTACGCCGGCAACGTGTACGGAACGAGCCGGCGTTCCCTCGAGGAGCCGCTCGAGCAGGGGTACGACCTGCTCGTGGAGATCGAGATCCAGGGCGCGCGGCAGCTGCGCGATCGGCTGTCGGCCGCGCGCTTCCTCTTCCTGCTGCCGCCGTCGATGAAGGTGCTGGAAGAGCGCCTCCGCTCGCGGGGGACCGACAGCGACGATGCCGTCCACCGCCGGCTCGCGGTGGCGGATCGGGAGCTCGAGGCGTTGGCCTTCTTCGACTACGCCGTGGTGAACGACGACCTGGAGGACACGATCGAGGCCGTGCTCCAGATCATTCGCGCCGAGCGCGAGGGCCGCGCCGCCGAGCTCGTCGAGCGCTACGGGCGCGACGCCGTGCGGGCGCGCTGGACGGCGCGGCCGGAGCCGGGCCAAGCCTGACCAGGGGCTCCAGCGGTTGTGGTATCGTCTGATTCAACTCATTGATCTATAAGGGATTTCTCTCTCGGTGCTGCGCTTCAACGACATCGCCGACCGCATCCTCGAGTACCACCCGGGCGTCGACCTGGAGCTGCTGCAGCGGGCCTACGTCTTCGCCGCCAAGGTCCACGAGGGCCAGGAGCGCCTCTCGGGCGAGCCCTACCTGGTCCACCCGCTGGAGGTGGCGGGCATCCTGGTCGAGATGCGCCTCGATCAACAGACGGTGGCGGTCGGGCTTCTGCACGACACGATCGAGGACACCCTCGTCGACCGGGACGAGCTGGCGAAGCACTTCGGCGAGGAGGTGGCGTTCCTGGTCGAGGGACTCACGAAGATCGCCAAGATCGAGTTCACGTCCGACCGCGAGGCCCAGGCCGAGAACTTCCGCAAGATGTTGATCGCGATGTCCAAGGACATCCGCATCCTGTTGATCAAGCTCGCGGACCGCCTGCACAACATGCGCACCCTCGGCTTCATGAGCGAGGACTCGCGGCGGCGGATCGCCCAGGAGACCCAGGAGATCTACGTCCCGCTGGCGCACCGGCTGGGCATCCACTGGCTCAAGCAGGAGCTCGAGGACCTGGCCTTCCGCCAGCTCCAGCCCGCCGTGGTCGAGGATCTGGAGAGCCGGCTCTCCGGCCTGCGCCAGGAGCGCGAGGCGTACATCGAAGAGGTGATCAGCATCCTCTCGACCAAGCTCGCCGACGCGAGTCTGAACGCCGAGATCAAGGGGCGGGTGAAGGATCTGGCTTCCATCCACGCCAAGATGGAGAGCCAGGGCATCGACCTGGACCAGGTCTACGACGTGATCGCGTTTCGGATCATTCTCGACTCGGCCAGCGACGGCGCGTACCAGGCGCTGGGCATCCTCCACAACACCTGGCGCCCGGTCCCGGGTCGCTTCAAGGACTACGTCGCGCTGCCCAAGCCCAACGGTTACCGGTCGCTCCACACCGCGGTGATCGGTCCCTACGGAGAGCGGATGGAGATCCAGATCCGCACCCGCGAGATGGACCGCAACGCGGAGCTCGGGATCGCAGCGCACTGGAAGTACAAGGAAGGCCGCGGCAGCGTACCCCAGGACGACGACAACAAGTTCGCGTGGCTGCGCTCGCTGCTGGAGTGGCAGCGTGAGCTGGACGACCCCCACGAGTTTCTGGACGTGGTCAAGGTCGACCTCTTTCCCGACGAGGTCTTCGTGTTCACGCCCAAGGGAGACGTGATCGATCTGCCCCGCCTGGCCACCCCCGTGGACTTCGCCTACGCCATCCACAGCGAGGTGGGCGACCACTGCGCCGGGGCCAAGGTGAATGGCAAGATGGTCCCGCTGCGCCACACCCTGCACGACGGCGACACCGTCGAGATCACCCAGAGCACGCACCAGTTCCCGCGCAAGGACTGGCTCGAGTTCGTCGTCACGGGCAAGGCGCGCAGTCGCATCCGTCACTCGATCCGGCTGGCCGAGAACGAGCGCAGCCGCGAGCTCGGCCGCGACATCCTCAGCCGGGAGCTGCGCCGCGCGGGCTTGTCGCTCGCGCGCCTGCTGGAGGCGGGCGAGCTGGGGGAGCTGGCAAACACCAGCCTGCGCGGTGGCTCGGTCGAGGATCTCTTCGCCGCCGTCGGCTACGGAAAGGTCTCCGCGGCGAGCCTGGTCAAGAAGCTCGTCGGCGAGCCCCAGGAGACGGAGGGCGACGCCGAGTCGGTCCCCCAGAAGCTGCGCAGCCTGTTTCGCCGCCAGAAGGCGCCGCCGTCGAGGAGCGGCATCCGCGTCAGCGGTCAGCCGGACGTGATGGTGCGCTTCGCCGGATGCTGCGACCCGCTGGCCGGCGACGAGGTAATCGGCTTCGTCACGCGAGGCCGGGGCGTGACGGTCCACTCGGTCTCCTGTCGCCGGGTCTTCGAGCTCGATCCCGAGCGGAGGATCGAAGTCGACTGGGACGTGGAGGCCGAGGTGCCGCGGCGCATCAAGATCCGCGTTCGCTCCAAGGATCAACCCGGCATCCTGGCCAAGATCACCAGGTCCATCTCGACCGCGGGCATCAACATCAGCGACGCGCGCATCACGACCGACATGGATCGCCTGGCGGTCCTGACCTTCCAGCTCTGGGTTGCCGATGTGGGCACCCTGAATTCGGTCATGAAGGAGATCGAAAAGGTCCGCGGTGTCCACTCGGTGGAACGCGTCCGGGGATGAGGGCACCGGTCTCCGTCTGCATCATCGCCTGCAACGAGGAGGAGCTCCTGCCCCGTTGTCTCGACTCGGTGGCCTGGGCGGACGAGATCGTCGTGGTGGTGGACGAGAAGAGTCGCGACGGAACCGAGAAGATTGCCCGCGAGCGCGCCCAGTGCGTGATCGTCCGGCCCTATCTCGGGGACATCGAGCAGAAGGAGTTCTGCGCCGGACTCGCCTCCCACGACTGGGTGCTGGCCCTCGATCCCGACGAGGTGTTGCCGCCCGCGACCGTGCGGGAGCTCGAGGAGAGCCTCGCGAGTGCCGACGAAGTGCTGTCGGGCATCGAGGTCAACCGCGCCACGTTTTATCTCGGGCGCTGGGTGCGCCACGGCGATTTCTATCCGGACTGGAAGCTGCGCGTCTTCCGGCGCTCGCGGGCGCGCTTCACCGGCCGGAATCCCCATGCTCGGATCGAGGTAGAGGGCGAGGTGCACCGTCTGGCCGGCGTACTGGAGCACCGGAGCTATCGCGACCTGGCGGATCAGATCGAGCGCATCCAGTTCTTCAGCGAGCAGGCGGCCCGCGCGCTCCACGAGGAAGGACGGCGGGCGCGGGTGCGCGACCTGGT
>JAPUKG010000069.1 GCA_027295775.1 Pseudomonadota bacterium | reverse complement strand
CCAACAGGCGATGATCCACTGGCATACCTGGGTATAGGAGGATGTCGTCATGGCGCGGAATCCCGCTTGGTGATGGCCGAGCGCCGCTGGCGGCGGATCAACACTCCGCAGGTAGCCCTGGTCTCGACCGCTTCGGGACGGAATCGGAGGCAGTAGGCTCCTAGGCGGCGGACTTCTTGTCCCGACCAGCGGGTTCCAGAGTCGCGGACCAAGGGGGATCGACGAACGTCGAAAGGGGGTGTGAGGAATGGAGCTGAGACGGATCAAACAGATTCATCGCTACCCCGTCAAGAGCATGGCCGGGGAGACCCTCGAGCGCGCGACGAGGTCCGGGGCTCCCAACTGGATGGGGGCCGCCGGTGAGTGACCCCCTGGTGGAGGAGATCCACGAGTGGGCGCGTGAGCACCCGGTCGTGTTCGTGTGCGGCTTCGCGCGCAGCGGCACGACCCGCGTCTATGCAGTCTTCCAGTGCTCGCCGGAGTTCATGCGCGAAACCGGCTACATCAACGAGTCCGGCCTCTTCCGCAACTACGAGCGGATCGAGGAGTTCCGCAGCACCCAGGAGCTCTACGTATTCCTGGGACAGCCGGGGCCCGAGCGGGACGAGCTCGACCGCGCCCTGGCCATCTCTCGGAGCTGGCCGCCCGAGGAACGGCGCGCATTCCGGATCCGCGCGTTCTTCTTCGCGGCGCACCGCTTCGGGCGCATGCCGCGCCTGGCGGAGAAGACCCCCGGGCACGAGACGCACGCCTCCGAGCTCTCGGCCTGCTTTCCCCGCGCGCGCTTCCTCTACGTGCAGCGCCACCCGGTGGACGTCCTGGCCTCCCTCCGCCGCCTCCACCAGCGAGAGACGGCTCAAGGACGACGCGTTAGCGCAGACCGCTGGTGGGGTCGCGACGCGGCCGAGTTCGCGAGGCGCTACGGGCGCAGCGTCAAGGCCTTCCGGCGCATGCGGCGAGAAAGAGGCGACAGGGTGCTGCGCATCGCGTACGAGGCCTTCGTCGCCGACCCCGAGGCGACCATGCGCCGCGCCTTCGCGTTCGTCGGCGCCGCCTTCGACCTCGACTACCTGGACCCGCGCGGCAAGAGCGACCACTGGGGCGACTGGGAGCCCTTGCTCAAGTCGACGGTCCAGCCGGTCCCCGCCACATGGCGCGAGCGCCTGCGTTCCGAGGAGATCGAGACCGTGCAGTCCCGCCTCGCCGACGTGCTCGAGGAGGCGGGCTACCCAGCGTACCGGATCTGACTTCTCCTGGCTCCGCGTCAGAGCGGGGTTCCGAGACGGAAAGTAGCTAGAATCGGCCGGTGGCCCCGGCCCTGACAGAGCTCCCCCTCCATCCCCTCGTGAGCGTGGTGAGCCATGGCTCGGCACCCGCCTCGACTGCCGGACCCACGAGACGGCGGAGTCGCTGGCCGGCGTGGCGTCCCATCTGCGCATGGTGACAACGTCGTCCCCGTCGCCCGAAGCGTCGGAGCGCCCCGGCGGATGAACGAGCCGGACTGCATCTTCCGCCGCGTCGGCGGCACGCCGGTCCATTACGACCGCTTCGACGACGTCCGCTACGCGTACGGCACCCAGGGCAAGCCGCGCAAGCAGCGCGCCACGAAGGCGTTCGCGCAGCGGCTCGACGCGGCCTTTGAGGAGCTCTGGCGCGTCTGCCCGCGCGGCCGGGCCGAGTTGGTGGTGACCGCGGGCACCTGGGCCGACCGCAAGGGCTACCACGGTCTCGGCCGCGCCTTCGATCTCGACGGCATCTTCTGGCCCGGCGGCCAGACCTTCCTCGCCATCTCGTATCCGACGCAGCCCAAGTTCTATCTCGCCGTCGAGGCAGTGCTGCGCTGCCACTTCGGCGTCGTGCTCGGCTACCTCTACAACCCGGCCCACCGCGACCACCTCCACGTCGACGACGGCTGCGAGGTGGGTTTCGACCCCTGCGCGCGCTCGGCGGTGCTCTTCGTGCAGGCCGTGCTGGCGCGGCTCCTCGGCGCGCCCGTGGAGGCGAACGGTGCCTTCGACGCAGCAACGCGGGAGCACCTGGCGCGCGCGCAGGCGGCGTTGGGCATCGCGGGCGACCTGGGCGATCCCGAGGTCTGGCGCGGGTTCCTGCGCGCCGCCGCGCGCCGCGCCTTCGCCCAGGCGGAGCGCGACGCCCGCAGCGGCGGCGAGGGCGTGCGGCCGAGCGCGCCGCCCCGGCGGCGGAGCGTGTGGCAGCTGCGCGATCGAGCGCCCAGCACCACCGCGTTCATCGAGGCGTACAGGGCGCGGCGCCGGCGCAATCGCCGGAGCCCCCACGTGGAGCACGTGTGGGTGCCGTGGGAGATGATCGCCCCGGCAGTGAAGTGGGCCGCCATCCAGGCCGAGGACAATCATTTCCTTCATCACCACGGCTTCGACCTCGAGGCCGTGGGCGGGGTGCTGCGCGCACGGCTCGCCGAGAAGAAGCGCGTATCCGGCGCCTCCACCATCAGCCAACAGCTCGCCAAGAACCTGTGGCTCTCGCGGAAGCGGAGCCTGTGGCGAAAGCTCCAGGAGGCGATGCTGGCGCTCCAGCTCGAGGCGTTCCTGTCGAAGGAGCGCATCCTGGAGATCTACCTGAACGTGGCCGAGTTCGGGAGCGGGATCTACGGCGTGGAGGCGGCGGCGCGGCAATACTACGACAAGGCGGCGATCGATCTCGATCTCGGCGAGGCGGCGCACCTGGCGGCGGCGCTGCCGCGGCCCCGGAGCTGGCATCCCGGCTGCGGCGAGCTCGCCTACGAGGCGCGCGCCGCCGAGATCGAGGCCAACGTCCACTGGCGAGGGCGCAAGGGCTACTTCGCGAGCCTGGGCTGGGTCGACCCCTCCTCTTCCACACCGGGGTAAGGCGGCGGGCGGCGGCCGCGCTCGACCTCTCGTACCAGGCGCTCGATCGCGCGGGCCGTGCGCTCCTTCACGAAGTCGAACTGGGCGGTCCACCAGGTGGCGACCAGCTCGGTGTTGACCTCGAGGGCGCGCAACGCACCGGACGGCGTGCGCATGAAGTCGAGGCTGCAGTAGGCGAAGCCGCGATCAACGAGCGCACCCCCGAGGCGGCGCAGCCGACGCCGCCAGCGCCACGGAAGGCGGTGGAGGGAGCGCTCGCCGTAGGCACCCCGCGGCGCGGTGGCGAACCCGTCGAAGTCGGCCCCGGGGAGGGGCGGGCTCCCGGAACACCACGCGATTACCAGCTCCGAGCCGAACAGCTCCGCCTTGTAGACGTCGCCGCACTCGGGGTTCACGTTCGCGCAGAAGACGTCAGCGTCCGGGTCCCACTCGAGCGCGTCCAGGTGCTTTCGGTCGAAGAGGCAGGTGCCCTTGCCGCCGAAGCTCCGCGAGCGCTTCAGGAAGAGCGCGTCCGTAAGCCAGCGATCGAAGAGAGCGCGCACGTCGTCGTGTGTCCGGGCGCGGCTCCACAACATGGTGGGGCAGCCGAGCTCGGCCAGCAGCTCGAGGCTCCGGGTGCGGGGGATCGCCCGCCCGCCATAAGCGACCAGTCCCGGCCGCGAGAGGACCTGGGCATCCAGGTCGGCGTGGCTCACGAGCAGGTCGTAGCGGTCCAGGTCGGCCTGATCGAGCTCGAGGACCGGGTCCGCCGTGTGACCGCGCGCGCGCAGGCGATCGGCGACGTGCTCGTACCGCTCGATGGCGGAGGCGTGGTCGAACTTGTACTCGAGGAGAACTCTCACGGCA
>JAPUKG010000068.1 GCA_027295775.1 Pseudomonadota bacterium | reverse complement strand
CGGCGAGCAGGCCGCCAACGATGCGAAGGAGCGTTCCCATGGCATCTCTCCCGACCCCGATCACCGGGGCTGGGCCGAACCTACCACGGACCAGAGCCGGCGCGGGTGTAGGATGGTGCCGGAGGGGGTGGAGGGCCCCGTATGCGCCTTCTCGACCAGATCCGGCTCCCGCTCGTCGTCGCAGCGCTCGTCGTTCCGGTCGAGGGAGCCGCGCAGGGCTGTCTGCCGGAGGGTGCCTGCGCGGACGTAGACGTCGTCTGCGACGGTGTCATCAACATCCTGGATGTCCAGCGGGTGCTGAACGCCTTCGGAGCCTCGGCGGGAGATCCCGACTTCGACCCGGAGCTCGATCTACTCGCCGACGGCACGATCAACATCCTCGATGTCCAGGCGGTCCTGAACCGCTTTGGTGAGACGGCGGCTGCCTCGCGCGTGGTGTACGAGGTCGAATTCGACGCGACCTGGAGTCAGGCCACCCATCCCACGGACTTTCCCGCGAGCCCGCACTTCTCGGGGCTGATCGGAGCAACGCACGATGATGGCGTGGTGTTCTGGGAGCCGGGTGGGGAGGCGAGCCTCGGCATCGAGCGCATGGCCGAGCTGGGCCAGAAGGACATCTTCCAGCTGGAGGTCGACCTTGCGGTCGACGACGGCGACGCCGAGTTCGTGATCTCCGGGGGCGGTATCGCCGTTTCTCCGGACGCGCGCATCGAGACCTTCGAGATCAGCTGTGAGGACTCCCTCGTCACTCTCGTCTCGATGATCGCCCCCAGTCCCGACTGGTTCGTGGGCGTGCACGGGCTCCCGCTCTACGTCAACGGCTGGCGTCCGGAGATCGTCGTCGACCTCGATCCCTACGACGCCGGGACCGATCGCGGTGTCACCTTCACCTCCCCAGACAACGACACCGATCCGCAGGACCCCATCTCGCAGATCACGGGCTTCCCCTTCACGGGGACACCGCCCCTCGGAACGTTCACCTTCCGGCTGCTTCCAGAGAGCGAGGCCGCGCCCCTCGAGAACGGAGGTTCGGAGAGTGGGGTCCCCGCCTGCGGGCTCAGCGGGGTCGGGGCGCTTCTTCTCGTGGCTGGGTTGGGCGCGGTCCGGGCGGCGAGGCGACGATTCTAGCTCCGAGACCGGTCTGGGATCAGCTCTTTCGGAGCCGGCTGAGCGGAATGTCGTAGAGCCGACTCCAGTTGTCGCCCACGATCTTGCGCTGGGACTCTTCGCTGAGGGCCAGCTTGCGGAAGGTCTCGACGGCGTGGGGGTACTGGGAGTCGCCATGGGGGTAATCGGTGGAGAACACCACGTTGTCGTCTCCGAACCAGTCCACGTAATGGACGACCGTCTCCTCGTCGACCTCCACCGAGACGAAGCACTGCTGGCGGAAGTACTCGGAGGGCTTCCGCGTGAGGTCCTTCGCCTCGTACCCGCCGACCCATTCGTAGTGCTCGTCGAGTCGGTGCATCAGCCACGGGGCCCAGGAGCAGTTGCCTTCGAGCAGTCCCACGCGCAGCTCCGGAAAGCGCTCGAGCACGCCGCCGCCGCACAGGCTCACGGCGGCTGCCATGACGCCGAGGGGCTGGTTGAAGGTGTGCCACATCATCAACCGGTCGGCGAAGACCTCGAGCGAGAAGTCGGGCGTCAGGCTCGTGCGCCCGCCCCCGTGGAAGCAGACGGGTACGCCCAGGTCCTGGCACGCGGCCCACAACGGGTCGTAGTCCCGGTGGTGCCATGGCTTGCGGTTCACGCAGCCCGGGGCCAGGAATATGGCCTTGAAGCCGTACTCGCCGACGGTGCGGCGGGCTTCGTCGACAGCTGCGGCGACGTTGTGGGGCGGCACCATGGCGGCCCCATAGAGCCGCGCGGGATCCGCCTGGCAGTGGTCGTACAGCCAGTCGTTGTAGGCCCGCGCGATGGCGGCGGCGAAGTCGGGCTCGAGCCCGTCCGGGCCGATCTGCTCGCTCGAGTCGAGACCCAGCGCGTAGAGTCCGCGCGTGGGGAAGAGCACCGTCAGGTCGACGCCCTCGCGCTCCATCGCTTCGATCTGGGCCTCGCCGTTCCAGCCCATGGCCTCGTGAGCCGCGTACGCTTCTTCCTGCTCGGCGCGCCAGCCGATGCCAGCGCCCTTCGACTCCTTGAGGGGGTTCACGGGGCCGACCTTCAACAGGATCTGGCTCTTGAGCTTGATTCGGATGTCGCGGCGCAGCTCGGTCAGACCGACGGGCGCCGCGTGCTTGTACTCGGGCGCGATGTAGCGCTGCCACAGGTCCGGCGGCTCCATCACGTGCATGTCGGCGTCCGCCACGACGAAGTCTTCGAAGCCCATCGCGCTACTCCTTCTGCAGCAGGTTCACGGTACAGACGCTGCCTCCGCCCACCAGGTGGGCGAGGCCGGTGCGTGCGTTCTCGACCTGCCGCGGTCCCGCTTCGCCGCGCAGCTGCAGGGTGATCTCGTGGATCATGGCCAGGCCGGTGGGGCCGCCCGGGTGGCCTCGGGGCGATCAGCCCGCCATCGGTGTTGAACGGAATGCGACCGCCGAGGGCGGTGTCACCCTGTTCGACGAGCTTCTCGGCCTCGCCCTCGGCACAGAATCCCAGCAGCTCGTAGTACTCGAGCTCTTCGTTGGCGAAGGCGTCGTGGCACAGGGCGAGGTCGACGTCGTCGGGACCGAGGCCCGCTTCTCGGTAGGCGATCTCTGCGGTGTCGCGGGTCATGCTGGCCGGGCCAACCACGGCCCCCAGGAAGGTGTGTCCCGGGGCGTAGGTCTCGCTGCGGAAGACGCTCGAGCGCACGTGCACGAGGGGCCGTCCAGACTAGACTGGCGCTCGCGCACGAAGTCGGGGTGGGCGATGACCGCGCAGGCGGCCCCGTCATCCACCGGGCAGGCCATCATCGCCGTGAGCGGCTCGGCGACGAGCGGCGAAGCGAGCACCTCCTCGGCGGTGATCTCGTGGTCGGCCTGACGATGGGCGAGTGGGTTCAGAGCTCCGTGGTTCCAGTTCTTGGCGGCGATGCGCGCGAAGTGCTCGGGCTTGGTTCCGCGCTCGTGCATGCGCCGCATGGCCCAGAGGGCGAAGTAAGCGGCGGGCAGGATCACGCTGTCGATGCTGTCTCGGCCGACGCCGCGTCCGCCGTGTCCGCCTGCCGCCATCTCGCTCATCTTGTCGAAGCCGATGGCGAGGGCCACCCTGCAGCGGCCGCTCGAGACCGCCCAGGACGCCTCGCGGAAGGCGGCGAGCCCGGTGGCCGAGGCGTTCTCGACGTGGTTCACGGGCAGGCCCGTGAGACCGAACTCCTTCATCACGCGCACCCCCAGCATCAGCTGTGGCGCCATGTAGCCCACCCAGGCCTCGTCGACGTGCGACAGGTTCAGCCTCGCGTCGGCCAGGGCCGCGAGCCCGGCCTCGCGCGCCAGCTCGAGGCTCGAGCGATCGCGCCACACCGCGAAGCGGGTCATGCCGACGCCCATCACGGCGGCGTTCTCGATCTTCATGCGCGGGCCGCCGGCCGGAAGCGGAAGATCACCACCTCGTCGCCTTCCGCCGTGTGGTACAGGGTCTCGAGATCGAGCTCGACATCCATTCCGATGGAGAGCTCCTCGCGCCCGCCCGAGAGCACCGCCTGCACGCGCGGACCTTCACGCAGGTCGACCTGGCCGACCCCGTAGGCGCCCGCGTCTGCGCGGAGCGAGCCGAAGAACGGAACATGCACGTAGGTGAAGGTGTAGAGGGTGCCGCGGGGCCCGAGCTCGGTGTCTTGCAGATCTGTGACGAGACAGCGCGCGCACACCTGACGGCGCGGGAAGAAGTACTCGCCACAGGCGCTGCAGCGCGAGCCCAGCAGCCGGGGCGGTACGTCGCGGTCTTCCGGGATGGTGAAGAAGCCCGGCTCGATGGGGACGCGATTCGGCACGACTGACTGGCTCACCGGAAGATTTGACGATCCGTCATGCCCTAGACGCTCCGGCCCAGGAGACCCTCGAGGGCGCGGGCGCTTTCCTCCTCGAGCCCGACGCAGGCATGGAAGACCTCGCGGGCCTCCGCGCTCTCCGTCTGCTTCGCAAAGCTCGTCCAGGTGGCCGCCCCGACCCGCTCGCCCCGGGCCTGGATCGTGTACTGATCCTCGATGGGGCGCCCCGCGAAGACGCTGCGGTTGAGCTCGGGGAGCTCGGGATGCTTGGCGTGGATATCGCGCGCGATGGCCTCCGCGTTCGGGAAGATCGCTTCGACCCGCTCCGCGATCTCTTCCTCCCGGGTGGCGCAGGCCAGGAGCTGTTCGCGGTCCGCCTCGTCGCTGGCGTCAGCGGCCCAGCCTCGGTAACGCTCGGCCGCCATGCGCTCGGCGATGGTCAGGAAGATCGGCCGCTGCTCCGGCGGCACGCTCGCGATGAGGTCCCCCAGCACCTGGGCGACGTCGGGAAGATCGGCGGAATCGCTGGAGGACATCCTCTTCTCCTCGGCCCCTTCACCGCGGGGCTCGGCCATGATACCCCGGCCACCACCACCACCGCCGCTGCTGGCGCTACACTGGCGGGCGTGAAGCCGACCGTTCTGGCAGTGCTCCTCGTCCTCGCCCCGGTGTCGGTCGGCGTCGCTGCCGAGCCGCCCGCCGTCGAGGGCGCCGCCACCGCGATCCTGGCCGACCAGCCCCGCGAGGTGGTCGAGCAGCTGTTCGAGAAGCGCGTGGTGATCGCGGAGAGCCGCGACGACGGAGGGGACGAAGCCCGCTTCCTCCAGGCGTTCGTGCTCTTCGAGCAGCCGGCGGACCGTGTGTTCGAGCTGCTGCTGCAGACCGCGCGCCAGGCGGAGTACCAGACCGATCTCAAGGAGGCGATCACCCTCGAGGAGGACGCGGACGGGAACCTCGACGAGCACCATCTGAAGATCGCGTTCTTCTCGATCGTCTACAGGGTGCGCCACCACTGGGACCGCGACGCCCGGCGCCTGTGGTGGTCGCTCGATCCCGACTTCGACAACGACGTCCGCAAGGTGGAGGGATTCTGGGAGCTCCACGCCCTCGGTGAGGACCGCACCCTGGGTCGCTACGGAACGGTGATCGACGTCGGCGCCGCCCTGCCGGACTTCCTCGAGGCGTCGCTGACCCGGCGCAGCGTGCCCGCCGCCATGGAGCGCGTTCGCAGGTGGGTCGACTCGGGCGGGACCTTTCGGCCGGACTGAGATCCCAACGTGCGGACTGCTAGCGACGTCGCCCTCGTCGTGCTGACGGCGGCGGTGGTCTTCCTGCCGGCGCTCGGCCAGGAGCACAGCTGGAGCTCGCGAGAGTTGCGCCACGCCCTGATCTCGCTCGAGATGGCGGCGACCGGGGAGCAGCTCGTCCCGCGCCTGCTGGGCCGGCCGTACGCGGACAAGCCCCCGACCTTCCACGTGGCCGCCGCCGCGGCGTCCCGGCTGGTCGGCTCGGACTCGATGCTCTTCGCCAGGCTGCCCTCGGTGCTGGCCGGACTGGTCGGTGCGCTCTCGGTCTACGGGATGGGACGCCTGGTTCACGGTCGTCTCGTCGCTCGGCTGGCGGCGGTGGGCCTCCTGTCCGTCTTCGGCTACGTGCGCATGGCGCGGATCGCGCGCCCGGACATGCTCTTCGGCGCCGCCATCGCCCTGGCTGCGTTCGGGCTGCTGTTGGCGATGGCCTCCCGCGGCTCGCGCGACCGAGCGCTCGGGTTCGCGCTGGCCGGTGCGAGTGCCGGCCTGGCGGTCCTGACCAAGGGGCCCTACGGCTTGCTGTTCCCCGCGATGGTCGTCGTCTTCGCCGCCGGACCGGGCACGCGCTTTACCCGGCCGCGGCTCGCCGAGTGGGCCGTCCTTGCCGCGGCACTCGCGATCGCGCCCGGCGGCTGGGCCCTGGCGCTGGCGCTCGGCGGCCAGGGCGACCACCTGAGCCAGGTCCTGCTGCAGCCCGATCTCGTCTCCGGCGCCAGCCGACACGCGCGTTCCGTCACCTGGTATCTGGGACCCGTGCTGTTGAGCTCGCTCCCCCTCAGTCTCTTCCTCTGGCTCTGGCTGCGACCGCCCCGGCCCCCGGCCTCGCCCTTCGCATGGATCGCGCTCGTCCTGCTGGTCGTCCTCTCCCTGGTGCCGGGAAAGCGTGCGCACTACCTGGTTCCCTGGTACCCGTTCGCCGCGCTGGCAGTGTGCGCGGCCGTTGGCGCCGCAGGGGATCGGGCCCGGCAGCTGGCGGCGGCCGCGATCGCGGCGTCGGTCCTGGCGGTGCCCTTCTACTATGGCTTCGTGCTGCCTCTCTACCAACCCCACGAGCCCCTGCGCACCCTGGCCGACCAGGTGCTGGCCCGGTCGCCGCAGGCCTCCCGGTTCGTGTGCGAGGGCAGTCTTGCCGAGGCGGTCGCGTTCCAGGGACTGCGGAGCGGCCGGCTCCGTCCCGGAGACGTCGCCCGCGAGTGGGTGCACACGCGGGCCGCGCTTCCGCCGGGCGCCGCCCAGGCGGTGTGCCTGGTCTTTCCCCCGAGCCTGTTTCGCGACTGGAAGGGAGCGCTCGAGCGCGCCGACGTGCGGACGCGCACCCTGTTCGACGCTCACTTCGAAGGCGATCCCGTCCGTGTGGTGATCGTCGAAGACGCAGCGTGAGCGCGCGCACGAGCTGCGCCGTTGGGCTCGCGCTCTTCACGTGTGGGGTCGGGATCCACTGCGCGCCCCCGGCCCACGACTCGCCGCCGGCCGCCCTGTCGATCCTGGCCGTGGGGGACACCGGGAAGCCGCATCCGTGGCCGGCCTTCCTGCGCTCGGGACAGATGCGGGTGGCCCGCGGAATGAACGCCGAGGACGTCCGCTCGCCGGCCGGGACCCTGCTGCTCCTGGGCGACAACTTCTATCCGGAAGGGCTCACTGAGCCCGAGCTGGTGGCGCGCCTGCGCGAGAATCTGGCGACGCCCTACTGTCGCTTTCTCGAGCTCGCTGGACCGCGCTCGGCCGCGCTCGCCGACCTCTGTCCAGAGTCCGCCGCGGCCGGCGAGCGGCGGATCCTGGCCGTCTTGGGCAACCACGACATCGTCGCCGAGTCGAGCGCGGCGCTGCAGCGCGACGCGATCCCCGAGTTCGTCTCGAACTGGCGGCTTCTGGACGGCTGCGCCGGCAGCGTCGAGCTGGGCCACGGGGTGAG
>JAPUKG010000067.1 GCA_027295775.1 Pseudomonadota bacterium | reverse complement strand
TGCTCGTGTACTCCTGGGGAAGCCCGTCGCAGCGACCCGGCTGGGCTTCATCGAGCAAGGCGCTGTTCTCGACGCTCCTGTTCTTCGCCATCCAGGAAGGCCTGGTCGGGAGCGTCGACGACCGGATCGCCGATCTCGGCTGGCCGCTCACGCAGGCCGACGAGACGATGACCTTTCGCGACCTCGCGAACATGGTGAGCGGGTACTCCCTACCCGAGGGACCGGGCACGCACTGGGCGTACAACGACTACGCCGTCACCCTGTTCAAGCGCTCGGTCCTCGAGGGCGTCTTCGGGGTGAACGCGGCGGATCCCGGCGCCGTCACCGACCTGATCGACGACCCGGCTCTCCTCGGCCCGCTCCGGTTCGAGGACGGTGGGCTCGTCCAGATCCGGAATCCGCCGGGCACACCGGAGGTCAACATGACCGCCCGCGACTACGCCCGGGTGGGCCTCCTCTGGTTGAATCGCGGGCACTGGGACGGAACCCAGCTGCTGGACCCGGACTTCTTCGACCAGTACGCGCAGCCGTTGGTTCCGGCGGAGCTGCTGCGGACGGCGGGGGGCGGACCCGACGACTACCTGAACATCGACACGGACGGGGGACCCAACGACCAGACGGGTCTCGGCCCCGGCATCTTCGGCTTCATGTGGTGGTTCAACCCGGGACGCAGCACCTGGCCCGACGCGCCCGCCGATACCTTCCAGGCCAACGGCCGCTGGAATCACGCGACCGTCACGGTGATTCCCAGCCTCGGACTGGTGGCAGCCTGGGGAGGCGGGGTCGACTCGGATGCGGAGCTCTTCGCGGGACCCATGAACGCGATCCTCGAGCCGCTAGTCAACTCCGTGACTCCCCGGTGCAGCGATGGTCTCGACAACGACGGGGACGGCCTCGTCGACTTCGGCGAGGACCCGGGTTGCAGCGACCCCCTGGACGCCCTCGAGACGTCTGCCCTCGCCTGCGACGACGGCCTCGACAACGACGGCGATGGCCTGTGCGACCAGGCCGACCCGGGCTGCGCGTCCCCTCTCTACCCCCGGGAGGACCCGGACTGCGACGACGGCCTCGACAACGACGGGGACGGACGGATCGACTGGGACGGCGCGGGCGTGGCCCTCCCGGACCCCGGCTGCTTCGGCGGGGCGGACAACTCGGAGACCGCGGGGAAGGCCTCCTGCGGCCTCGGCTCCGGGCTCGAAGCCGCCGGATGGAGCCTCCTGCTCGGCCTGGCTCTCGTCCTCCGGCGCCGATTCCGGTCTACGGAATCTTGAGCCAGAGCAGGATGCCGATCAGCAGTCCGTAGATTGCGATCGACTCGATCAGCACCATCCCGAGGATGAACGGGGTGTTTATGGCCGCCGCGGCGCCCGGGTTGCGGGCGATTCCAGCGGTGGTGTTCCCGGCGGTGAGGCCCTGGCCGATGCCGCAGCCAAGCCCGGCGAGGCCCGTCGCGATCCCCGCGCCGATGGCGGGGCCCATGAAGGGCATGCCCGTGGAGATCGCCTGGGACACGGCCTCGCTGGCTTCCTGCGCGTACGCCGTGAAGGGCGTCAGCAGGATCACGAGGGCCCAGAAGGCGAGCTTGCCGAATTCGTGCATCGCGATTCTCCCGTCTTGAAGTGGACCCGTGCTCGGGGAGCCCTCAGTGGGCCTCCTCGAGCGCCTGTCCGATGTAGACCATGGTGAGCAGTGAGAAGACGAAGGCCTGCAACACGGCGATCACCAGGCCCAGTCCCATGAAGATCGCCGGCACGATCGCCGGCACCAGCAGAATCCACACGCTGACGATGGTGTGATCCGCGAACATGTTCGCAAGCAGCCGCACCGACAGCGTGATGATCCGCGAGATGTGGATGGGGATCTCGAGGATGAAGAAGAAGGGGGCGAGCCACACAACCGGCCCGAGGTAGTGCTTGATATAGCCGAAGCCGTGCTTGCGGATGCCCACGGCCTCGGCGGTGACCACCGAGATGATCGCCCAGGCGGTGGTGGTCTCCACGTAGCTGCTGGCGCCGCCCACGCCCGGAATCAGGCCCAGCAGGTTCGAGACCAGGATGAAGAAGAAGATCGTCCCGACCAGGGGGAAGTACTTGCGGTACTCGTCGCCCATGTTCTCGCGGGCGATCTGAGCCAGGTTCTGGACCACGAACTCGAGGACGTTGCGGATACTGATGCCCTCGTCGGGCAGCACCCCACCGCCGGTCGCCGCGATCTGGCGTCTCACCATCATCGCGGACGCGAACAGCAGGATGCCCGCCAGCAGCGCCGACTGCACGACCGCGGGGATGCCCATCTGCTCGAGGGGGCCGTAGATGCTCACAGCTCGTCCTCGCGTTCCTCGGGGTCCCGCTCGCGCGCCAGCCACGGGTTCCACTCGTCCCACGACGGATCGTCGGGGGCGGGCACCGGGTCGTCCCGCTCCGGAGCTTGGGGAACCGGCGTCCGGATGGCCACGATGATCACCGCGGGCACGATGGTGGAGAGCCCCAGCACGAGCCCGATGGGGTGCGCGCCGGCCTTCAGCGCCACGAACATGGCGGCACCCAGGAACAGGAAGCGCAGGCCGAACAGCGCCGACCACGCGGAGCTACCGCCGATCTGGCTGGAGAAGAGCTGCTGGGTGGCGCGGCGCAGGGCGCGGAAGCTCACCGCTTCGAGAAGCGCGCCGATCCCCAGACTGACGGTGAAGCTCGCCGGGGCGAGTGCCAGTGAAGTCGCGAGAGCGCCCGCGCAGATGGTCAGGTTCATGCGCTCGAACGGGTCGGAGAACGGGCTACGCATGACCTTCTCCATTCTTCGTCCCCGATCCTCCAGCCTTCGCCCCGGATCCTCGAGGCCGAGCTCCGCCGCCGTCTCCGTCACTCGAGCCCTCGCCTGCCGCTTGCGCCGCCAGCTCCTGCGTCAGCCGCCAGAGGCGCAGGATAAAGGCCCCGAACCCGACACCCAGTCCCACGAACAAGAACACCGGGCTCGTGCCGAAATAGGAGTCCGCGAGGACACCCAGTCCCATCGACACGACCACCGAGAGAACCGCTTCGAGCCCGCCCTGGTACGCCGGGCCCATGCGAGTCGAGCTCCGCGAGCCGGAGTCGCCGTCGGAATCGGAGGGCTCGGTGCTCACGACACGTCCACCCCAGTGCGCCCCAAGAAAACGGCGCGCATTCTAGCCAACGGTGGCCCTGCACTCAATGTAAGGACGGGGTCGTCTCAACGCAGCGCAGCAGCTTGTTGCATGGCTTCCCGGGCCGCTTCGAGGGTGCGATCGATATCCGCCGGCCGGTGGGCGAGCGACAGGAAGCCCGCCTCGAAGGGCGACGGAGCCAGGTAGATCCCCCTCTTGAGCATGGCCGCGAAGAAGCGGCGGAAGCGTTCGGAGTGGGCCTTCTTCGCCTCCTCGAAGTTGGTGACCGGCCCCGGGTGGAAGAAGAAGCCGAACATCCCGCCCCGAGAGCTCGCCGTGAACTCGACGCCCCGCTCGGCGGCGATCTCGCGGAGTCCGTCCATCAGCCGCGCCCCCAGGGCGCCGAGCTTCTCATAGACCTCGGGCTGCTCGAGATGGCGCAGGGTCTCGAGCCCGGCCGCGACCGCCAGGGGATTCCCGGACAGGGTGCCCGCCTGGTAGACGTCGCCCTCGGGCGCCACCCGATCCATCCATTCCCGGCGCCCGCCGTAGGCCGCGGCGGGCAGGCCGCCGCCCACCACCTTGCCCAGGCAGGTCAGGTCGGGCTTCACCCGGTACAGGCGCTGGGCCCCGCCGTGGGCCACCCGGAACCCGGTCATCACCTCGTCGAAGAGGAGCAGCGCGCCGCGTGCGCTGCACAGCTCGCGAAGCCCCTGGAGGAAGCCGGGCACGGGCGGCACGAAGCCCATGTTGCCGGCGATCGGCTCGACGATGACGCAGGCGATCTCATCGCCCCAGCGATCGAAGGCCTGCGTCACGGCGGCCAGGTCGTTGTACGCCGCCTGCACGGTCAGCCGCGTCATGGACTCGGGCACGCCGGCCGAGCCGGGAATGCCGAGGGTGGCCACGCCGCTGCCCGCGCTCACCAGCAGCCCGTCCGAGTGGCCGTGGTAGCAGCCCGTGAACTTGAGCACACGGCTGCGGCCGGTGGCGGCGCGGGCCAGGCGGATCGCGCTCATGGTGGCCTCGGTGCCCGAGCTCACCATGCGCAGCTTCTGCACCGAGGGCAGGTGGCGGCGCACGGCCTCGGCCAGCTCGATCTCCCCCTCGGTGGGCGCGCCGAAGCTGGTGCCGCGGGCCAGCGCCGTTCGCACCGCGCGCAGCACCGCCGGATGGGCGTGGCCCAGGATCAACGACCCCCAGGAGCCCACGTAGTCGATGTACTCGTTGCCGTCGGCGTCCGTGATCCGGGCGCCCTTGCCGCGCACGATGAACGGCGGGACGCCGCCCACCGAGCCGAAGGCGCGCACCGGGCTGTTCACACCGCCCGGGATGACTCGACGGGCGCGGCGGAACAGGCGGCGGGACTCGGAGAACGCCATCGGTCAGGCCACCCGCTCAGTTGGACTGGGGCTCGTCGCTCTCCGCCAGCCGGGCGACGGCCACCAGGGCCTCGCCCGGGGACAGGTCCATGACGCGGACGCCCTGGGTGGCGCGGCCCATGGTCGAGATGCCGCTCACCCTACAGCGCAGCACCTTGCCGCCGTTGGTGATCAGCATGAGCTCGTCGTCGTCGACTACCTGAGCCACGCCCACCACCTCGCCGTTCCGCTCGCTGGTGCGGATGGTGATGATGCCCTGCCCGCCGCGCTTCTGGACGCGGTAGTCGTCGAGCGGGGTGCGCTTACCGTAGCCATTCTGGGTCACGGTCAGGATGGTGGCGTCCGGCGACAGGATCTCCATGCCCACCACCTCGTCGCCCACGCCCAGGGTGATGCCGCGGACCCCGGTGGCGGTGCGCCCCATGGCCCGCGCGTCCTCCTCGGCGAAGCGGATCGACTTGCCCCGCTTGGTCGCCAGGATCACCTGGTTGCCCGGACGCGTCCGGCCCGCCGAGATCAGCTCGTCCCCGTCCGAGAGGTGGATGGCGATGATCCCGCCGCGGCGCGGGTTCGCGTAGGCGGCGAGCGGCGTCTTCTTGACCACGCCCATGCGCGTCGACAGGAGGATGCACTCCCCCTCCACGTTCTCGAAGCTGCGCACCGCCAGCATGGTGCGGACCTTCTCGTCCTGGGCGAGCTCGAGCAGGTTGACCAGCGCCTTGCCCCGGGCGGCGCGCCCGAGCTGGGGCAGCTCGTGCACCTTCAGCCAGTGGACCCGGCCTCGGGTGGTGAAGAACAGCAGGTACGCGTGGGTGGACGCCACGAACAAGTGGCGGACGAAGTCCTCCTCCCGGGCCTCCATGCCCTTGACGCCCTTGCCACCCCGGCGCTGGGCGCGGTACTGGGTGATGGGGTTCCGCTTCGTGTAGCCGAGGTGAGACAGGGTCACGACCATGTCCTCCTCGACGATCAGGTCCTCGTTGGAGATCCCCTCGACGGCGCCCGTGATCTCGGTGCGGCGGTCGTCGGCGAACCGGCCCCGGATCTCCTCGAGCTCCTCCATGACCACGCCCAGGATCTGCTCGTCGGAGGCCAGCAGGCCCTTCAAGTCGGCGATCTTCTCCCGTATCTCGGCCAGCTCGTCGAGCACCCGCTGGCGCTCCAGGCCGGTCAACGCCCGCAGCCGCATGTCCAGGATGGCCTGGGCCTGGCGCTCGGACAGATCGAAGCGCGTTGTCAGCGCATCCCGGGCGTCGGCGGTGCTCTCGGCCGCGCGGATCAGGGCGATCACCTCGTCCAGGTTGTCGAGGGCGACCTCGAAGCCCTCGAGCACGTGGGCGCGGGCCTCGGCCTGGGCCAGGTTGTAGGTGGAGCGGCGGATCACCACCTCGCGCCGGAAGTCCAGGAAGTGGCGCAGGCTGTCCTTCAGCGACAGCACCTCGGGGCGGCCGTTGACCAGTGCCAGCAGGTTCACGCCGAAGGTCGACTGGAGCGGCGTCAGCTTGTAGAGCTGGTTGAGGATCACCTCCTCGGGCGCGTCCCGGCGCAGCTCCACGACGATGCGCATGCCCTCGCGGTTGGACTCGTCGCGCAGGTCGGTGACGCCGTCCACCTTGCCCTCGCGCACCAGCTCGGCGATGCGCTCGAGGAGCAGCGACTTGTTCACCATGTACGGGATCTCGGTGACGACGATCCGGGTGCCCCGTTTCGTCTCCTCGATCTCGGCGCGGGCCCGGAGGGTCAGGTGGCCCCGGCCACTGGTGTAGTAGCTGCGAATCCCATCGGTGCCGCACAGCAGCGCGCCGGTCGGGAAGTCGGGACCGGGCATCACCTCGAGCAGGTCGTCGACGTCACAGTCGGGCCGCTGCGCTACCAGGACCAGCGCAGCGGTCAGCTCCTGCAGGTTGTGCGGTGGTATGTTGGTGGCCATGCCCACGGCGATGCCGGTGGAACCGTTGGCCAGGAGATTCGGGAAGCGGGTGGGCAGGACCGTTGGCTCCTGCCGGTTCCCATCGAAGTTCGGCTGGAAGTCGACCGTCTCGCGGTCGATGTCGCGCAGCATCTCCTCGGCCAAGGAGGCCAGTCGGGCCTCGGTGTAGCGATAGGCCGCGGCGGGGTCGCCGTCGATGGAGCCGAAGTTGCCCTGGCCATCCACCAGCGGGTAGCGGAGCGAGAACTCCTGGGCCATGCGCACCATGGCGTCGTAGACCGACTGGTCGCCGTGCGGGTGGTAGTGCTTCAGCACCTCGCCCACCACGCCCGCGGACTTCGAGTAGCGGCGGCTCGAGAGCAGCCCCTCCTGGTTCATCGCGTACAGGATGCGCCGGTGGACGGGCTTCAGTCCGTCTCGCACGTCGGGCAGCGCCCGGGTGATGATGACGGACATCGCGTAGGAGAGGAACGAGCTGCGAACCTCGTCCTCGATGTTGATGGGCTGGTGGCCGCCGGGATCGGCCGGCCCGCCGCCGCCGCCATCGGTGGGAGCCGACGGCGGCGGGGCGTCGGCGGTTTCTTCGGGCTGGACGGGTTCGTCGGCCAAGGGATCAGATGTCCAGATTCTGGACGTTCAAGGCGTTGTTCTCGATGAACTGACGCCGCGGCTCGACCTCGTCGCCCATCAGGGTGGTGAAGACCAGGTCCGCCTCGACCGCGTCTTCCACCCGCACCTGGAGGAGGGTCCGCAGCTCGGGATTCATGGTGGTGTCCGCGAGCTGGTCGGGGTTCATCTCGCCCAGGCCCTTGTAGCGCTGGATCGAGAGGCCCTTGCCGCCGAGCTCGAGCACGCGCGCCAGCAGCGCCGTCGGTGTGTGGATCGCTTCGGCCTCCGCGTCGGCGTCGTCGCCGGCCCGCAGCTCGTAGGGCGGCTGGCCCACGTCGCGCATCTGCTCGATCAGACGCCCCAGGCGCTGGAACTCACCCGAGCGAAGCAGCGCCGTGTCGAGGCGCGTGCGGAAGACGAGACCGGCCCGTCGCGTCTCGGCCAGCAGCCGGTGCGCGGCGTGCTCCTGGTCGGGCTCGGTGCTCCAGACCGGCGTCTCGCCCTCGGGATCGCGCAGGGCGAACTCACCCGCCACGCGCTCCGCCACCTCAGCGATCAGTCGCTCTGCATCGGCCAGGTCTCCCTCGCTCGGCGCGCCCGCCCAGGCCGCGGCGGCCACGACGCGGGCGTCCACCTGGCGCATTGCCATGCGGTCGAGCAGGCGTCGCTGCTCGCTCGCACAGCCCAGCAGCTGTCGCAGCGCACTCTGTTCGAGCGGCGCCGGGCTGCCGGCCGCGGCGACCCTCACGTTCGCCAGCGCCAGGTCGAGCAGGTGCGCCTCGAGCTCTGGCTCGTCCTTGATGTATCGCTCGCTCTTGCCCCGCTTCAGCTTGAACAGCGGCGCCTGCGCGATGTAGAGGTAGCCCTCATCCACCAGCTGCCTCATCTGCCGGTAGAAGAAGGTGAGGAGCAGGGTCCGGATGTGACTCCCGTCCACGTCGGCGTCGGTCATGATGATGACCTTGTGGTAGCGGGCCTTGCTGACGTCGAAGTCGGGCCCGATCCCGCAGCCGATCGCCGCGATGATGGCCTGCACCTCGTTGTTGGAGAGCATCTTCTCGAGACGCGCGCGCTCGACGTTGAGGATCTTGCCGCGGATCGGGAGGATCGCCTGGGTCTCGCGCGAGCGGCCCTGCTTTGCGGTGCCACCGGCCGAATCGCCCTCGACGATGAAGAGCTCGCAGCGCGCCGGGTCGCGCTCCTGGCAGTCGGCCAGCTTGCCCGGCAGGCTGAAGTCGGCGAGCGCTCCCTTTCGCCGCGCGAGGTCGCGCGCCTTTCGCGCCGCCTCCCGTGCGCGGGCCGCGTCGACCACCTTGGCGATCACCGGCTTGGCGACCTTGGGGTTCTGCTCCAGGTAGTCGCCCAGCTGGTCGTAGATCAGCGCCTCGACGATGCCACGCACCTCGGTCGTGCCGAGCTTGGTCTTGGTCTGCCCCTCGAACTCGGGCTGTGGGAGCTTCACCGAGATCACGGCCGTCAGGCCCTCGCGCAGGTCATCGCCGGACAGCGACTCCGACACGCCCTTGCCGTTCTTCATGTGGTTGGCGAGGTAGCGGTTGAGCGTCCGGGTAAGCGCCGTGCGGAAGCCCACTAGATGGCTGCCGCCCTCCACGGTGTTGATGTTGTTGGCGAAGGCGAAGACGCTCTCGTTGTACGAGTCGTTGTACTGGATTGCCACCTCGATCTGCACTGGGATCTCCCGGCCCTTGCCCGGGAAGTGCCGCTCACCCGATAGGTAGATCGGTGGCACGTGAAGCGGCGAGCGGCTGCGGTTCAAGTGCTCGACGAAGGAGACGATCCCGCCCTCGTAGCAGAAGTCGTGGCTCTTTCCGCTGCGCTCGTCGGCGATCCGGATATGCACGCCGGCGTTCAGGAAGGAGAGCTCCCGCAGCCGCTGGGAGAGCACGTCGAAGGAGATCGCGGTCGAGGCAAAGACCTCGGCATCGGGCGTGAAGGTCACGGTGGTGCCGGTCTTCTCGGTGGTGCCGATCTCCTCGATGGGTGCGTCGGGGACGCCGCGCTGGTACGTCTGGCGCCAGACCTTGCCATCGCGCCGGATCTCCATCTCGAGGCGGCTGGACAGCGCGTTGACCACGGAGACGCCGACTCCATGGAGGCCGCCGGACACCTTGTAGCTCTTCTCGCTGAACTTCCCCCCAGCGTGAAGGGTGGTCATTACCACCTCGGCCGCGGACCGCTTCTCGGTCTTGTGCTCATCGACGGGAATGCCGCGGCCGTCGTCGATGACGGTCACACTGTCATCGAGGTGGATCGTGACCGAGATCTCGGTGCAGTAGCCCGCTAGGGCCTCGTCGATCGAGTTGTCGACCACCTCATACACCAGGTGGTGGAGGCCATCGGGACCGGTGGTCCCGATGTACATCGCCGGCCGCTTGCGGACCGGGTCGAGTCCCTCGAGGACTTCGATCGAGCTGGCGTCGTAGCTCACCGATTTGCTCCGGTGCCCTGCTGTCCGACTTGGGCCGGACCGATCGGCGCCGCTGGGGTCGGCGTCACTGGACGTCCGAGGTTCCTGGCGAGGATAGTCCTCGCGCCCGACGTACAGGGCAACGCAGAGAGTGTAGAGAAAGGGTAAGTCCCCGTAAAGGCTCTAGGTTCCGGATTTTTGAAGCCCTTGGAGACCCCCTCAAATGCGCATCGGCATGACCACAGCGAGGGTCTCGTCATCCTCCGCAGGGAGCACCTGGACGGGCGAGAGATCGTCCTGGAAGCCGAGCCGGATCTCCTTGGTCCGCATGGCGCTGAGCGCATCGAGCAGATAGCGGGCGTTGAAGCCAATCTCGAGCGGCTCCCCCGAGAAGTCCACATCCAGCTCCTCCCG
>JAPUKG010000066.1 GCA_027295775.1 Pseudomonadota bacterium | reverse complement strand
GAAGAAGGCGCGCAACTTCGCGCGTCGTCTCGGCACGTCGCTGGCGATCGCCGAGAAGGAGCGGAGCGCGCACGACGAGCGCGCGGACGTGCTCGAGCTGATCGGCGAGGTCGAGGGCCGCACGGCGCTGCTGGTCGATGACTTCACCATCTCCGCCGGCACGCTCGTCGAGGCGGCGCGTGTGCTCGTCGATCGAGGGGCGCGCGCCGTCTACGCGGCCGTCTCCCACGGCGTGTTCGCCGAGGGGTCGATGAAGAAGCTCGACGAGAGCCCGATCCGGGAGCTCCTGGTCACGGATTCCGTCGAGACCCAGCCCGATCGCGACTCGCCGAAGCTGCGCTGGGTCCCCGTCGCGCCGCTCTTCGGCGAAGCGATCCGCCGCATCCACGAGCGCGAGAGCATCAGCGTCCTGTTCTGACCAGGCTTTAGCGAGGCTACTGGCTGGCGACCGGCGCGGTCTCTTGTTGGAGCGCTGCGGCGAAGGCGCGGATGCGCGCAGCGTTGGCGCCCAGGTCGCCCCGTCCCACCCGCGACTTCGAGCGCACGTCGATGACGGCGCCCTTCCCGGCGTCGCGCACGCGCACCCGGATGTCGTCTACGAAGCGAAACACGGCCGACGTCTGGCGCGCCTCGAAGGCTTCACCGGAGGGGTCCGTCCAGACGATCTCCCAGCCCTGGGCCTCCGCCGCGGCGATCGCCCGCTGGAAGACCCGCGCGTGCGCGCCCGGGAGGACGATGGGCTGGAGGTCCGGATATGCGGCTCGCACCAGCTCCGCGAACTCGGGCGGATAGCTCATGTCCACGCCCTGGTTGTCCGGATCCTCGAGGGCGGCCGTGAAGGCCGGGGGGTCGGACAGATCCGTGGTGATGTCGTTGATGCTCGGCAGGCCGCGCCCCGGCGCTCCCGCTGCGACGACCACGGCGACCAGGATGAGCCCGAGCCCGGTCCCCACCCACGCGCGGCGGCGGCCGATGGCGTCGCCGCCGCGGCTCGTTCCGAAGCCGACGAGCCCCAACACCAGGCTCAGGAGTCCGCCCAACACGGCCCCCAGCCCGAACAGGTAGAAGCCCGTTGCGGGCAAGAGCAGATCCACCTGGATGCCGATGATGCTCCCCGCGGACAGTGCCAGCGCGGCCATGCCGAGGCGCGAGGCGAGTGTGGCAACGCGAGAAGGGCGGGTCTGGGAACTCATCGGCGTCTCCTCCAGAGTCGGGCTCCATGACCATATCACGGCGCTCGGCCTGCGTGGTAGACTCGCCGACCGTGAGCGACCTGGTGCGGTGCGAGCGACGCGGGCCCGTGGTCGTGCTCACCCTGAACCGTCCCGATGCACTGAACGCCCTCGACGCGGTGACTCTCGAGGCGCTGCGTGACGCCGCACAAGAGGCGGCCGCCGACCCGGACCACCGCGCCCTGGTGCTCACGGGCGAGGGCCGCGCGTTCGCCGCGGGCGCGGACATCGAGCACATGCGTAAGCTCGACGCGAGCGCGGGCCGCGCCTTCAGCCAGCTGGGCCACGCCGCCCTCGACGCGCTCGAGGCGATCCCGTTCCCGACCATCGCGGCGGTCAACGGGTACGCCCTGGGCGGGGGCTGCGAGCTGGCCTGCGCCTGCGACTGGATCTACGCCTCGACTCGGGCGCGCTTCGGCCAGCCCGAAGTGGGCCTCGGGCTGATCCCGGGCTTCGGCGGCACCAGCCGGCTGGCCCGCCGGGTCGGGCTCGCGTGGGTGAAGGAGCTGGTCCTCAGCGGGGAGCCGATCGGGGCCGACGAGGCCCAGCGGATCGGCCTGGTGAACCGGGTCTTCGAGCCCGACGAGCTGCTCGAGAAGGCGGTGGCAACCGCCGAGTCCATCGCCCGGAAGGGCCCCGTGGCCGTGGCCCTGGCCAAGCGCGTCCTCCAGGACGGCCAGGACGTGGACGTGCGCGTGGCGCACCAGCTCGAGCAGAACGCGTTCGGCTGGCTGTTCGGCACCGACGACCGCGTCGAGGGACTCGACGCCTTCCTGGCCAAGCGCGACCCGAAGTTCGGGGGGCGTTAAAAGCCGGCGACGTAGGGCAGGCGGCCGGCGGCTTCCTCGATGGCGTCGCCGGCGTCGAGCAGCGCGCGCGTGCCGTCCCAGGTGCCCTCCACGAGCTGGATGCGCGTCCCGGGCGGGATGTGGGCGTGGACCGAGCCGGCTCGCGATGTGACCGTCATTTCCTGGAGATCGATCTGGATCTGCTGACCCGGATCGAGCTCCACGCTCTCCATCAGCGCCTCCAGGTCCGCGCCGTCGAGGGTGACACACGGGAGACCCAGGGCGGTGCAGTTGCCGGCGAAGATCTCGCCGAACGACGCGCCGATGAACGCCCGGAAGCCGAAGCGCATCAGCGCCTGGGGCGCGTGCTCCCGCGACGAGCCGCAGCCGAAGTTGCCGCCCACGATCAGGATGCTGGCGCCCTCGAAGCGCTCGTCGTCGAGGGCGTGGTTGCCCTTGGCGGCCTCGCGGTCGTCGAGGAACGCGCCCTCGCCCAGCCCGTCGAAGGTGATGGCCTTGAGAAAGCGCGCCGGGATGATCCGGTCCGTGTCGATGTCATCGCCGCGCAGCACGCAGCCACGCCCGCTGATCCGCTCGATGGCCTCTTGTCCCATCACAGCACCTCCCGCACGTCGACGACCTTGCCGTGTATGGCGGCGGCGGCGACCATGGCGGGCGACATCAGCAGGGTGCGCCCGCTGGGCGAGCCCTGGCGGCCCTTGAAGTTGCGGTTGCTGGACGACGCGCACACCTCTCGGCCCGAGAGCTTGTCGGGGTTCATGGCCAGGCACATCGAGCAGCCCGGCTCGCGCCACTGGAAGCCCGCCGCCCGGAAGATCTCGTCCAGCCCCTCGTCCTCGGCCTGCTGCGCGACCGCCAGGGAGCCCGGCACCACCAGCGCGCGGACCCGCGAATGCACGTTCCCCGTCTTCGCCACTCGCGCCGCCTCGCGCAGGTCGGAGATACGCCCATTGGTGCACGAGCCCACGAAGGCCACGTCCACCGGCGTTCCCGCGATCGGCTGGCCGGGGCGCAGGTCCATGTAGGCGAGCGCCTCCGCCAGGCCGGGACGCTCGGCGTCGGGTACGTCGGCGGGGGTGGGGATGCGCTCGTCCACGGAGAGGTTCTGCCCCGGATTGATGCCCCAGGTCACCGAGGGTCCGAGCTCGCCGCCCGGAAGCTCCACCACGTCGGCGTACTCCGCGCCCGGGTCGCTGGCCATGGAGCGCCACCAGGCCGCGGCCCGGTCGAAAGCCTCGCCCTCGGGCGCGTAGAGCCGGCCGCGCAGGTAGTCGAGGGTCGCGTCGTCGGGGTTCACGTAGCCGCAGCGCGCGCCGCCCTCGACGGACATGTTGCACACGGTCATGCGCTCTTCGAGGGTCATGGCCTCGATCACGGGCCCGGCGTACTCGTACGCGTAGCCCACGCCGCCGTTGACCCCGAGCCGGCGGATGATGCCCAGGATCACGTCCTTCGCGTAGACGCCGTGGCCGAGCTTCCCGGTGACCTCGATGCGGCGCAGCTGGGGCCGCGCCATGGCCAGGCACTGGGTGGCGAGCACGTCCCGCACCTGGCTCGTGCCGATCCCGAAGGCGATGGCGCCGAAGGCGCCGTGGGTGGAGGTGTGGCTGTCGCCGCACGCGATCGTCATGCCCGGCTGGGTGAGACCCAGCTCGGGTCCGATCACGTGCACGATGCCCTGGTGGCCGCTTGCCGTGTCGAAGAGCTGGATGCCGTGGTCGCGGCAGTTGCGCTCCAGCTCGCTCATCATGCTCTCGGCGACCTCGTCGGAGAACGGCCGGATCTGCGAGTCCGTCGGGATGATGTGGTCGACGGTGGCGAAGGTGCGAAGCGGGAAGCGCACGGGCAGACCGAGCTCGCGCAGCATCGCGAACGCCTGGGGACTGGTCACCTCGTGGATCAGGTGCAGCCCGACGAAGATCTGCGTCTGCCCCGTCGGCAGATCGAGGACCCGATGCGCGTCCCAGACCTTGTCGAACAGTGTTGCGGGCTGGCTCACTCCCCTAAGCTAGCACTATGGATCTGATGTACGCCGCACACGTGCCCGCCGGAGACGGCCCGTTCCCCACCATCTATCTGCTCCATGGCTGGGGCGCGAGCGCGCACGACCTGCTGGGCCTGGCGCCCTACCTGCACGGCGGCCGGGCCCTGGTGCTGTGTCCCCAGGGTCCGGTCGAAGTTCCCATCGGGCCGGGGCCGGGCGCTCAGGGCTACGGCTGGTTCCCGATCAGTGGGGGCGCACCTCCGGATCCCCGGGCGTTCGCGGACGCGATGACCACGCTGCGCGGCTTCATGGACAAGGTTGCAGACGTGTACCCGGTGGACCGCCGCCACCAGGTGGTGATGGGCTTCAGCCAGGGCGGCGTCATGGCCTACGACCTGGTGCTGCGCGAGCCCGAGCGCTTCGCGGCGCTGATCGCCATGTCCTCGTGGCTGCCCAACGACCTGGCCAACGCGATCCCGCCCTCGGAAGCCCACGAGAACCTGCCCACCCTGGTGATCCACGGCAGCCAGGATCCGATGATCCCGGTGCAGCGCGCCCACGAGTCCGTGGAGCGCCTGCGCGGCATGGGCGTCTCGCCGACCTACCGCGAGTACGAGATGGAGCACGGCATCGGCCCGGACGCCCTGCGCGATCTGACGGCCTGGCTTGAGGACAAGGTCCTCAACGTGATTCAGCTGGTGTAGCGTCCCGGCGTCGGGGTGTAGCTCAGTGGCTAGAGCCTGAACTTTGGGGGTTCAGCGTCGTGGGTTCGAATCCCACCACCCCGACCAGAAGACAAGATACGTCTAGTGAGAAGGCCACTCGGCGCCAGCTCTCGAGCGGCCAGGCGGTCTTCAAGCTCGTGGAGGGCGTCGCGGCCTGGCGCGAGGCGCGCGTGTCACGACGCCCATCCCGGTTCCGTCTTCCGCCGCCGGCAAGCAACCCCAGGCCTTCGAGGAGCTTTTCACCGCCTTCGCGTAAGATTGCACCTTGCGCGCGCGTCGGAGAGAGCCAGGATCAGGAGATGGCAGAGCTCGCGGAGCGGCTGGCC
>JAPUKG010000065.1 GCA_027295775.1 Pseudomonadota bacterium | reverse complement strand
TCCGGGCTTCCGCCGATTCCGGTCAGCATCGCCGCCGTCGGCCCCGCCATGATGAAGCTGGCCGGCCGCGTGTGCGACGGCGTCAAGCTCCACGGCTTCGCGACCCGCCGCTACCTGGAGGAGGTCGCCCTGCCCCAGGTGCGCGAGGGGCTCGAGCGCTCCGGGCGGAGCCGGGAGAGCTTCGAGATCTCGGGCGGCGGCTTCATCGCCACCGGCGGGAACGCCGAGCAGGTGGCGCGCTCGGTCGAGGAGACGCGCTACCGGCTGGCCTTCTACGGCTCCACCCGCAGCTACCACGGGGTGCTGCGGCTCCACGGCTGGGAGGAGCTGGGGCTCAAGCTGCATCAGATGTCGAAGCAGGGGCAGTGGACCGAGATGGCCGTGGAGGTGCCCGACGACGTCGTGCACGCCTTCGCCGCCGTGGGCACCCACGAGGAGATCGTCGGCGAGGTGGAGAAGCGCTTCGGCGACGTCACCGACACGATCCTCACGGGCTTCCACCCGAAGACGGAGCCCGGCCTGGTGAACGAGATCGTGCAGGACCTGAAGCGCATCCCGTCGGAGTTCCGGGGCTTCCCGAAGACCTGGAGCTAGCGAAGGCGAGCCCCTGCCAGACTAGAGGTCCCTGCGCAGGCAGTGCAGGCGGCGGCGCCGGTCGGCGTCGTAGCTCTGCCACTTCTCCTCAGGGATCTCGTCCGCACCCACCCGGCGGAAGCCGTTGCGCTCGAAGAAGGCGACGACCCGATCGGACGTGGTGCACGCGAAGACGTAGTCGAAGTCCTGCTCGCGCGCGCGCGCCAGGGCGAAGCGAATCAGGTGGCCACCCACGCCCTCCCCCGCGAAGCGGGTGAGCGTGTAGAGGGACGCGATCTCGCCCGCGCCGCCCGGGTGCCGGTGGAGCGCGCCGATGCCGGCCAGGAAGCGGCCCTCGACGAAGACACCGAAGGCGCCCGCCAGGATCTCCTCCTCCTCCTCCGGTGCGCGGGGTACCAGGTACCCCTCGTCCACGCCGCGCTGGATCAGATCGTGGGCGGTGTCGAACTCGTCGATCGCGAGCGGTCGCACATCGGTGTAGCTCTCGCGGGCGAAGAAGGAGCCGGAGCCCGCATAGGTGAAGAGCTCCTCCGCCAGGTCTTCGGGGCGGCAGATGCTGACGGAGGGGATGCCGCCCTCGAGCATGCGCCCCACCTCGGCGAGCAGCGCCTCGCGGCCGCGGGCCGGCGCGCCCCGTCCGAACTCCGCCAACCCAGCCAGCGTGACGAACGAGATGCGCCCTCCCTCGTCGTCGCGGAGCGGTCCGGCGGGATCGATCCAGAGGAGCTTCGCCAGGCGCAGGCGCAGCGCGATCTCCCGGCTGGCGGGCGCCAGCTCGGCGCCCGGGTCCAGCAGGAGACCCGCGGTGCCGCCCGCGCGGAGCGCCCGCCAGATCCCGGCCACCCAGCGCGGCTCGTCCCGCGCGACGACTCGGCCGCCACTGGCCTTCTCGAGCAGGGAGCGCTCGCCGGAGATCAGCACCACCCCGGTCTCGTTGGCGCGCAGGTCGACGAGCACCGGGTCCAGCTGCGCCAGCCCCGCCTCGTCTACGCCAGCCAGTACCAGTCCCAGGGTCCGGCCCCGGAACTCGGCCAGGTAGAAGTCCCTCTCCGAGAAGCTCCGCTCTGCCACGGCCGCAGTGTCGCCGATCTGGAGGCCGCCGCACCCGGAAGGCGGGCCCCGGCCAGACTGGGGTAATCTGCGCCGCCAATGGAGTGGCAGGGCTGGTACACGCTCGCCGTGGTACTGGTGGCGCTCGTGGCCATGGTGCGGGAGCTGGCCCCCGCCGACATGGTCATGATGGCGGCGCTGTTCGCGATTGCGGGCGCCGGCATCCTCACCCCGGTCGAGACCTTCACGGGATTCGCCAACCCGGCGGTCGCGGCGATCGGCGCCCTGTTCATGGTCTCGGCGGCCCTCCGCGAGACCGGTGCCCTGGATATGACCCTGGGCCGCTTCCTGGCGGGCGCCCGGGACATGGCGCGCGGCACGGTCCGAATCTGCCTGCCGGTCGCCGGCCTGTCGGCCTTCCTCAACAACGCCCCGATCGTGGCGATGATGACGCCGTCCGTCATCGAGTGGGCACGGCGCAACCAGCTCTCGCCGAGCCGCTTCCTGATCCCGCTCTCCTACGCGTCCATCCTGGGCAGCATTACGACCATCATCGGGACGAGCACGAACCTCACGGTCGCCGGCCTGATCATCGAGGCCGGAATGCCCGAGATGAGCCTCTTCGAGCTCCTTCCCCTGGGCATCCCAATCTGCTTCTTCGGTCTCCTCTACCTCGTGTTCGTGGTGCCGCGACGGCTGCCCGACCGCGTGAATCCCACCGAGGCGCTCGGGGAACGGCGCCGCGAGTACGTCTCCTCCATGATCGTCCTGCCGGAGTGCCCGCACGTGGACCAGAGTGTCGAGGAGGCCGGCCTACGCGAGCTGCCCGGTCTCTTCCTCATCGAGATCGACCGGCGGGGCCGGGTGATCACGCCCGTGGGACCGGACGAGCCGATCCGGGCGGGCGACCGGCTCGTCTTTGCCGGCGTGGTCTCCACCATCGTCGACCTCCAGCGCATCCGCGGGCTCGTGCCGGCCGAGAACGAGAGCGATGCCCCCCCGTCGGGCGCGGAGCAGCGACTGGTCGAGGCGGTGGTCTCCCGATCCTCGCCGCTGGTCGACCGCAGCATCCGGGACTCGAACTTCCGAACCGTGTACGACGCCGCGGTGGTCGCGGTCCATCGCAACGGCGAGCGTGTGCCCGGCAAGATCGGCGAGATCGTGCTCCACCCGGGCGACACCCTCTTGATGCAGACGGCGCCCGGATTCATGCGCGCCCACCGCAACAGCCCGGACTTCTACCTGGTGAGCGAGGTCGAGGGAGCGGCCCGGCCTCGGCACGACCGGGCCTGGCTCGCGCTCGGAACGCTCCTGGTGATGGTCACCGTCGTCAGCGTGGGTCTCCTCCCCATCTCGATCGCCGCCTTCCTGGCCGTCGGATTCCTGGTCGCGACCCGCTGCCTGCGCGGGCAGCAGGCGCGGCGGAGCATCGACTGGTCGATCCTGGTCGTGATCGGCGCGGGCCTGGGGGTGGCGGCCGCGATGCAGAAGACCGGGGCGGCATCCGCGGTGGCGGGCCTGCTGGTTTCGGTGTCGGGCGATCTGGGTCCCTATGCCGCGCTGGCCCTCGTCTACCTGGTCTGCCTGGTCATGGCCGAGCTGCTCCACCACAACGCCGCCGTGGCGATCATGTTCCCGATCGCGGTCTCCACGGCGTCCCAGCTCGGAGTCGACCCGCGCGGCTTCGTCATGGCCGTGGCCGCGGCGAGCTGCTGCGCCTTCGCCTCGCCGGTGACCTACCAGACCCATCTCATCGTCTACGGGCCCGGCGGCTACCGCTTCACCGACTTCGTCCGCGTGGGCCTCCCGCTCGATCTCATCTGCGCCGCTGTGGCCACTGCGGCGATCCCCTGGATCTGGCCCTTCTAGAGCGGCGTCACCTCGACAGGCCGGCCCTGCACCCACGAGGAGGAGCGGTGCTGCTTCCCCTCCGGGGATCCTCGACCCGGCTCCCGAGCTGGAAACCGCTGTTCCAGACGGCCCAACGGGCCGATGAAGAACCGAAATGTAGCGATAAACACCCGAATCGATCGATCACGGGAGAAGATGTTCAAAAAAGGACTGGCGAAAAAAGCCCAGGCACTTCAATATTCCGGGCTGCTTCGAAGCCCCCCCGAGAAGTCCCGTGCACGTGGTCGGGCCGTTGACGAGAACCGGTTCCGCAACCACTTGCTCTATAGAAGTGCGAGTTCGGGCGAGCGGCGCACGAAGCCTACGGTGGAGCTGACGCGTGATCCCCGTCATCTGGGCGGGGCGCCCTGATCGCGCTCAGAGGTTCGAGAGGCGTTCAGAGGCGATTGGTAGTCAGTTGAAACCGGACCCCCCCGGGCGGTATCCGAAACAAGCGGGCGCTGGTACACCGTGCCATCCCGCATGCGGACGTGCACTGGGGAACCGAGAGGGATGTCAGTGACCGTGGATCAGCGTCAGGCGGTGTCGGGCGACGAGACCAAGCGCAAGACGATGGGCGCCACGCCGGTCGTCGCAGCGGACGAGCTCGACCCCGGGCGCGAGCGCCGGCCGCTGGAGTCGTACTTCCAGGAGATCGGGGGCACCCGTACCCTGAAGCGCGAGGAAGAGGTGATCCTCGCCAAGGATCTGGAGTCGGCGACCGGGAACCTGCGCACCGCACTCTACGCCATTCCGTTCTCGTCGAAGCACGTGGTGCGGCGCTGGGACGCGCTGCGCGCCCTCTCCCACACGGGTGCCAAGCTCTCCGAGTCCATGGGCGACGAGGAGACCGGCGAGATCGCGGCGCGCGTCGAGCGCGCGGTGAAGCGGCTGCGCACCCTGCTCGCAGACCGCGACAAGCACGTGGCGCGGGCGCCCGAGTCCTACGGCAAGGCGATCGAGAAGGTCGACGCCAAGGTCTCCAAGGAGATGCACGGCGCGCACCTCTCGCTGGCCGTCCTGGTGGAGCTGCGGGAGAACGCCCTCTCCAAGGCCGAGCAGGTCCGGCGCACCCGCAAGCGGACCAAGAAGCTGCGCGAGCTCGAGTTCGAGGTGGGCGTAACCAAGGAGCGGATGCTCGGGCTGGCGAAGAACGTCGAGGATGCCCACGAGCTGATGACCGCGGTGAAGAACCGCTTCATCGAGCACAACCTGAAGCTCGTGGTCGCCATCGCCAAGGACTACCGGAACCTGGGACTCTCCTTCCCGGACCTGATCCAGGAGGGAAACCTGGGCCTGATCCGCGCCGTGGAGAAGTTCGACCACCGGCGGGGCTTCAAGTTCTCGACCTATGCCGTCTGGTGGATCCGCCAGGCTCTGGTGCGCGCGATCCAGAACCACTCGCGCACCATCCGGCTGCCCTCCCACGTGCACGACCGGCTGCAGCGCAGTCAGCGCGTGCGGGCGGAGCTCACCGGCAAGCTCGGCCGCGAGCCGACGCCCGCCGAGCTGGCACCGGCGCTGGGCACCGACACCGAGGCACTGGAGGCCCTCGACCGCCTCTCCCGCGAGGCCATCTCGCTGGAGTCGAACGTCGCGGGCACCGAGAAGCGGCTCGAGGATTTCGTGGCCGACTCCAACTCGGAGCAGCCCGACGGCGACATCGACAGCGAGCGCATGCGCTCCGGCGTGGGCACCCTGATCGGCTCCCTCACCCCGCGCGAGCAGCTCATCCTGCGCCTGCGCTACGGCCTGGGCGGCGATGAGGAGCACACCCTCGAACAGATCGGCCAGTACCTGGGCCTGTCCCGGGAACGCGTCCGCCAGCTCGAGGCCCGCGCGCTCAAGAAGCTCCGCGAGACCCAGCCGGCCCAGCGCCTGCACCCGATCCTCGAGCCGTAGCCTCGGGCCCCTGCCAGACTCGCTAGCGCAGGATCAGCCAGCCGAGGAACAGCGCGCCAACGGCCCAGGTGTAGTACGCGAAGGCGTAGAACACCTGGGAGCGGAGGAGCTTGAGGAAGAGCCAGATCGCGGCGACGCCGGAGCCCAGGGCGGCGAAGCTGCCGAGGGCGAGCTGGCGCAGTACGGCATCGCTCGCCTCGGACAGGTCGGGCAGTGTAAGCACGGCGGCGCCGGTGATCGCCACGATGCCCAGCAGGAACGAGAACTCGGCGGCGCGGTCCGACCGGACGCCGAGCAGGAGGGCCGCGGCGACGGTGGTGCCGCTGCGTGAGATCCCGGGCAGGATGGCGAAGGCCTGGGC
>JAPUKG010000064.1 GCA_027295775.1 Pseudomonadota bacterium | reverse complement strand
ATCCGGGCGCCGCGCTGGCTCTGGACCCGCTCGGCCCGGCGCTCTATCCCCTGGCCGAGCTCGCGGGAGCGAGGGCGTTCCAAGAGCTCGTGCAGCCGCTCCTCGACGCGGAGGGCGCGCGGGCCGTACTGGTCACGACCGCGGACGCGCGGGTCCAGGTGAGCGCGGAGGAGGTGTCCGGCACCGTGCCCTGGGTGCCCGCCGACGCGCCCGACCTACTGGTGATTCTGGAAGAAGAGGGCGCCACCGTCGTGGGTGACGGGATCCAGGCCACACCGATCCGCGGGAGCGGCCTGCGCGCCGCGGGCGCGGCGGAGCTTCGCCTCGACGGCGCTCGGGTGCTCGCGCGCTGGCACAACCCCGCCGGCGCCGCGCGCGCACTTGCACGGGCGCGCATCTACGTGGCGTCGCTCCTGCTCGGCGTCTTGCGCCACGCCTGCGAGTTCTCGCGCCAGTACGCGCTCGAACGCGTGGCCTTCGGCCGGCCCATCGCCCACCACCAGGCACTGGCGTTCCTGATCGTCGACATGCACGCCGCGGTCGAGGGTGCGCGGCTGCTCGTCCACGAGGCCGCCTGGCGACGCGACGCGGGATTGCCGTGCGAGGCCGAGGCGGCGGCGGCCTTCGCCGAGGTGGTCGAGGCGTCGCGGCTGGTGGGACCCAACGGGGTGCAGATCCTGGGCGGCCACGGCTTCATGCAGGACTACCCCATGGAGAAGGCCATGCGCGAGTCGCGGGCACTCGGCCTCTGGCTGGGCGGCGTCGACGCCGCGCGCGAGGAGGCGGGCCGGGCCCTGTGCGCGTCCGAGATACCCATCGAGCTCGGCAACGACTTGCGCGCAGGGTCGCCCGGACACGGGGAGGCGGGCTGATGGACTTCGGAATCGATGCGGCGATGCGGGAGCGGCTGGAGGAGGCGCGGCACATCGGCCGGACCGAGGTGCGGCAGGTGGGGCTCGAGGCCGACCGGCTGGGACGGCCGATTCCCGTCGACCACCCGTACTTCAAGGATTGCGTGGCGCGCGGCGAGGGGCGCACCCGCTGGTCCGGACCGAAGGGGCGGAAGCCAGAGGATCGGAAGGGCGGCCCGCCGATGAACGCCGTCATCATCCTGCTGCTGACCGAGGAGTACTCCTACTGGGATCGCGGCGTGATGGTGGCGAACCCCGGGCCCAACCTGCCCGAGGGCAACGTGCTGGCCATGGGCACCGAGGAGCAGAAGGAGCGCTTCCTCGGTCCCTTCCTCGAGCCCGACCGCCCGCGCTGGGCGTGCTTCGGCATGACCGAGCCCGGCGCGGGCTCGGACGCCGCGGCGATCAAGACCACGGCGCGCAAGGACGGAAAGCACTGGATCCTGAACGGCGCCAAGTGCTTCATCGGCAACGCCAGCCGCTCGGACTGGCTCCTCGTCCAGGCCACCCTCGATCCGTCGAAGGGCCGCGAGGCCCAACGCGCGTTCTTCGTCGAGCGGGGAACGCCGGGCCTCGGCGGCTTCAAGATCGAGAAGAAGATGGGGCTCAAGGCGTACGAGTCGACGTCGTTTACGCTCCAGGACTGCCGCGTGCGCGCCGACAACCTGCTGGGCGGCGAGGCGCGCTACGAGCACAAGGCCGGCTTCAAGACCGCCATGCGCACCTTCAACGCCGGGCGCCCGATCATCGCCGCCAACTCGGTCGGGATCGGGCGCGCCGCCCTCGATGAGGCGCTCGCCTTCGCGCGCGAGCACGATCTCCTGGACCGCGCGCGCGTGCGCGACCGCATCGAAGCCATGGCGCGCAAGCTGCGCATGGCGCGGCTCCTGTGTCTGCGCGCGGGCTGGCTCGCCGACCAGCAGCGGCCGAACATCGTAGAGGCGTCCATGTCGAAGGCCGTCGCCGCGACCGTCGCCCAAGACGTCACCGCCCTGGGCATGGAGCTCCTCGGCACCGTCGGCGCCCGCGGCGACCACCTGATCGAGAAGCTCTACCGCGACGCCAAGGCCATGGACATCGTCGAGGGCACGGGTCAGATCCAGCGCGTCATCATGGCCCGCCAGCTCGTGCAGCTGCCGCGGTAGGGAAGGACGGAGCGGGGTGGCGAGCGGCGTGCGCAGTCCGTCCGAGATCGGGCGCTGGGACGAGGAGGTCGACGTCCTGGTCGTGGGCCTGGGCGCGGCCGGTGCCGCCGCGGCGCTCGAGGCGGCGCGGGCCGGAGCCGAGACCCTGGTGCTCGAGCGCGCCGCCGGCGGCGGCGGAACCTCGGCCATGTCGGGCGGCGTCCTCTACCTGGGTGGGGGAACCGCGCTCCAGAAGGCGTGCGGCTTCGACGACGATCCCGAGGAGATGTTCAAGTACCTGATGGCCTCGTGCGGCGAGAGTCCAGACGAGACCAAGATGCGCCTCTACTGCGAGGGCAACGTGGCGCACTACGACTGGCTGGTGGAGCAGGGCGTGCCCTTCAAGCCCGTCTTCTACCACGGCGTCAGCGGCGAGCCGCCCACCGACGACGGCCTCGTTTGGTCGGGCTCCGAGCGTGCGCATCCGTTCCGGGACATCGCCGTCCCGGCGCCGCGCGGTCACGTTCCCCAGATGGAGCACCAGGCGGGCCCGATCCTGATGCAGAAGCTGGTGGGTGCGGTGGAGGCGAGCGATGCGCGCATCGCCGCCAACCATCGCTGCGTGGCGCTGGTGCGGGAGCCCGAGCCGAACGGCAGCGTGGTGGGCGCCGTGGCGGACACCTTCGGCGAGGAGCGGTCGATCCGGGCGCGGCGCGGCGTCGTCCTCGCCACGGGCGGCTTCATCAACGACGACGCCATGATCGCGGCCCACCAGCCGGCGGTGCGGCGCTGCAGCTTCCGGGTGGGCGCCGAAGGCGACGACGGCAGCGGCATCCGGTTGGGCGTGGCGTGCGGTGCCGCCACCCTGCACATGGACGCGGCCTCGATCTCGCTTCCGGTGACCCAGCCGTGGGGCCTCAAGCGCGGTGTCCTGGTGAACGCCCAGGGCCAGCGCTTCATCAACGAGGACGCCTACTACGGGCGGCTCGGCGAGTGGGCGCTCTTCCACCAGGGCGGCCGCGCCTGGCTGGTCGTCGACGACGCGGTGTTCGAGAAGCCCGACTACCCGCGCGAGCTCGTCGCCGTGGGGGAGACCCCGGCCGAGCTCGAGCGCGAGCTCGGTCTTCCGGCCGGGAGCCTCGACAGCACACTCGCTCTCTACAACCGCGCCGCGGAGCGCGGTGAGGACCCCGTCTTCCACAAGGGACCCGATTACGTGGTGCCCCTCGTGAAGCCGCCGTTCGGCGCGTTCGACTGCACCACCGAGGGCTCGCTCTACGCGGCCTTCACACTCGGCGGCCTGGCCACCGACGCCGACGGGCGCGTGCTGGATCCCGAGGGCACTCCGATCCCGGGCCTGTTCGGCGCCGGCCGCGCCACGTCGGGCCTCGCGGTGGGCGGCTACTCGAGCGGACTCTCGCTGGGCGACGGCACCTTCTTCGGCCGCCGCGCCGGCCGCTGCGCGGCGGGCTCGCGCCCTTGAGGCTCGCGGACGCCGACC
>JAPUKG010000063.1 GCA_027295775.1 Pseudomonadota bacterium | reverse complement strand
TCTCGATCGACGGTGTGGACATCCGCCGGTTCACCACCGCCAGCCTGCGCTCCCACGTCTCGATCGCGCTCCAGGAGAACGTGCTGTTCGGCGACACGGTGCGTGAGAACATCCGCTACGCCGTGCCCGAAGCCAGCGACGACGCCGTCCGGGCGGCGGCCCGCGTGGCCTGCGCCGACGGCTTCATCGTGAACCTGCCCGACGGCTACGACACCCAGCTCGGCGAACGCGGCACGAAGCTCTCGACCGGACAGCGGCAGCGGCTGTCCATCGCCCGCGCCGTCCTGAAGGACACGCCCATCCTGATCCTCGACGAGCCCACCGCCTCACTCGATGCGGCCACCGAGATCTCGGTGCTGCGCAACCTCGCGGAGTGGGGCCGCGGCCGGGCGATCTTCCTGATCACCCACCGCCTGTCGACGATCCGCCTGGCGAACCAGGTGGCGTTCCTGCGCGACGGCAGCATCGTCGAGCGGGGTACCCACGACGCCCTGATGGCGCTCCCGGACGGCGCCTACCGGGCCCTGATCGAGACCGAGCAGGTCATGCCGGTGGCCGCGCAGCGGGTGGGATGAGGGAATGAGGGGACCGATCGAGGAGAGCGAAGAGCTCAGCCACCGGGAGACCCTGCAGGTGGTGCTTCGGGCGATCCGCTACGTCGGCCCGTTCAAGCGCCAGTTTGCCGTGAAGGCGGGGCTGCTGATGATCAGCCTCCTGCCCATGCTGATCCTGCCCTGGCCGATCAAGATCCTGATCGACCACGTCATCGAGGAGATCCCGATCGGCGAGGCCACCCGGCCCTACCCCGCCTTCCTCCAACCGCTGATCCACGCGCTCGAGGGCGCGACCACCACCGAGATCCTGCTCTGGACGGTGGGCTTCCAGCTCCTGCTGTTCGTGTTGATCGGCCAGTTCGGCACCACCGGCGGCGAGCGGGACACCGCCGATGCGCGCCTGGCGAGCGGACACGACACGGCCACCCGGACCGAGAACGAGGCCAACGAGGGATGGAGCTTCTCCGGCGGCCTGTTCGGACTCTTCGACTTCCGCTGGACCATGCGCCTGACCCAGGCCCTGAACCACCACTATCGCTCGCGCCTGTTCGAGCGCATCCAGTCCCTGCCCATGACCGCGTTCGACGACGAGCGCATCGGCGACGCCGTCTATCGCGTGATGTACGACACCCCGGCCATCACCAACGCGTGCTACCGGATCCTGCTGACGCCGCTGGCCGGTCCAATCAACATTCTCCTCGCGGTCCTGATCATCGGCCTGGTCTTCGGTGACCAGCCCGTGCTGATCTGGTCGGGCCTGTCCTTCCTGCCAATCGCCCTGGTGTCCACGTTCCCCCTGGCCCGAGCCATGCGCCGCCGCAGCGGCCAGAGCCGCCGGGCCGGGGCCACCACCACTTCGACCGCCGAGGAGGGCCTGTCCAACATCCTGGCGGTGCAGAGCCTGGGAGGCGAGGACCGGCAGCGGGAGCGCTTCGACCGCGACAGCTGGACCTCCTTCGTCCGCTACCGCGCGGTCTTCCTGATGGGCATCGCCGCGTTCCTGGTCGCCGCCGTCCCCGGGCTCTTCGTCGGCACCTACACCTTCCTCCACATCACCGACCTGGTGGTGGCCGGCGAGCTCACGCGGGGCGACTTCGCCCTGCTCTTCACCTACTACATGCGCATCGTCTTCCTCTCCGTCGACATCGGCTCCCTCTGGTTCCGGGTGCAGGAGAACGCCGCCGGCCTGCACCGGGTGTTCTTCCTGATGGACCTGCCCGGCGAGCAGGACCCGCCGGGCGCCGCCCCGCTGGCGCCGGTCCGCCGCGGCGTGCACATCGAGAACGTGGACTTCGACTACCCCGACGGAACCCGCGCCCTCACCGGGGTCAACCTGGACGCGCGTCTGGGGCGGATGGTCGCCCTGGTGGGTCCCGCCGGCGCGGGCAAGACGACCCTCGCGTACCTGATTCCGCGCTTCGTCTCGCCCAGCGCCGGGCGCATCTGCATCGACGGGGTCGACATCGCCGGCGTCACCGCCGACTCGCTGCGCTCCCAGGTGGCGTTCGTCTTCCAGGAGACCGTGCTGTTCGACGCGACCGTGGAGGAGAACATCCGGATCGGGAAGCCCGACGCCAGCGACACCCAGGTTCACCGGGCGGCCCGTCTCGCGGGCGCCGACGAGTTCATCCAAAGGCTGCCCCAGGGCTACGCCACGCCGCTCGGCCGGGCCGGCGGGAAGCTGTCGGTGGGCCAGAAGCAGCGGCTGTCCATCGCCCGCGCCCTGGTCCGGGAGGCGCCCATCCTGATCCTGGACGAGCCCACCTCGGCCCTCGACCCCGAGACCGAGCGCTCCCTGGTCGAGACCCTGCGCGAGACCAGCCGCGACCACCTGGTCATGGTCATCGCGCACCGGCTCTCTACGGTGCGAGCGGCGGATCAGATCCTGTTCGTCGACGACGGGCGGATCGTGGAGAGCGGCTCGCACGACGAGCTCATGGCCCGACCCGAGAGCGCCTACCGCCGCTTCATCGACATGCAGACGCGCGGCGCGGCCTGACGCCCCGGGCTCGGCCTCAGAAGATTCCGGCCCGTCCGTACATTCCCGCCAGGACACCGACCGCCATCGCCGCGGCCAGGGTCGCGCCGGCCAGCGCCGCCCAGCCGGCCCGGCGGTGCCAGCGGCGCGCCGACAGCGCCGCGGGCGGGTCGCCGAGCTCTCGCGTGACGACCCGCGTGCCGCGCATGCGCCAGGCCTGGCTGCCCGCCACCGCTCCGGCCAGGAGCATGAGGGCGATCCCGGTCTCGTGCACGTAGAGAACGGTTCGGGAGCGCGCGCTCCAGAGGTCCATGTCCTCCGGGCCCAGAAGGGCCACCTTGAGCAGATAGGAGGCCAGGAAGACCAGGACGAGCAGCCCCGCCGTGATCATGGAGCGCCGGTGGCGCGCGACGTCGCCGCGACGGATCTGCCGCACGCCCGCGATGGCGAAGCCGAGGACGATGCTGATGTCGACGAAGGCGAGCGTCCAGAAGACGATCTTTGCGTCCACGGCGGATCCGGCTCAGGCGACCGGTTGGCCGCCCGCGAGGAGCGGGAACTGCCGGTCGGGATCGACCTGGGGCGTCTCCACCCGGCCTCCGCCCGGCGCCTCCGACACGGTCACGGCGCCCTCGGGCGCGAACTGCACGATGTAGGCCTTGCGCACTCCGTCGGTGCGATTGGGTCCGGTACTGTGGGGCGTGAGGGAGGAGAACACGGCCACGCTGCCAGCGCGCAGCGGAACGGCCACCGCTTCTCGGGGATCCTCGATGCACTGCCAGCCCCGGTCGGTCTGCCAGTGCTCGAGGGTGCCGAGGGGGTGGAGGCCGGGCACGATCCAGGGACAGCCGTTGTCGAGGGTGGCGTCGGTCAACGCCACCCAGCAGGTCAGGTACTGCTGAGGCTCGACGAACGTGTAGCCGTTGTCCTGGTGCCACGGGAAGCTCGCCTCCGAGCGCGGCTTCTTGTAGACCGCCTGGTCCCAGTACAGGCGCACGTCCGGTCCGATCAGGTCGGCCGCCAGCCCCGTGAAGACCGCGCTCCGGCAGAAATCCCGGAGCTTCGACGAACGCATCACCAGGTGCGTGGTGAAGGTGATCGCCTCGGCATCGGCGATGAACAGCTTCCCATCCGGGCGACTGCGCAGGAAGTCCGTCACCTTGGCCTCCCACGGATCGATCTCGGCCACCACGGCGACCAGCTCGTCGGCGGTGAAGGCGTCCTCGAACACGAAGAAGCCGCGCTCGTTGAAGGCGAGCGCCTGCTCGGCGCGGATGGCGCGGGGGGCCGCCGACACGGGACGCCACGCGAAGGACTCGTTCCAGCGATGGAGCGGGTGGCTCACCGCAACAGTCTACTCCAGAACGCCACCGCTGATGTCTGCTGCCGAGCCTCCGATCAGGCAGGTTCGCATCACCATCTGGACGGCGATGAACTGCGCGGTTGCTTCAAGCTAGTCCGGTCGCCGCCCTACCCCCCGCAACAGCGCCGCCGTCCAGTCGACCGAGTCGCTCCGGGCCCCGGCTGCCGACGGCGCCCGGCTTCCACCCGGGACGACGGCGGCAGCGGCGGCCCGGG
>JAPUKG010000062.1 GCA_027295775.1 Pseudomonadota bacterium | reverse complement strand
CTCTTCCCCAACCTCGAGAACGCGCTTCTGGTGGTGATCGACGCCGAGACCCCCGAGCTCGCCCGGGAGGCGGCAGACGCGCTGTCGGCGGCGTTGCGCGAGCAGACCGAGCAGTTCACGGACGTCTACCTCCCGGGCGGCGGCTCTTTCTTCGAACGCAACGGGCTCCTGTATCGCAGCGTCGACGACCTGGACCAGTTCGCCGTCGAGATGGCGAACATCCAGCCGATCATCGGCGAGCTCGAGCGCGACCCCACCGTGGCGAACCTGGCCTCCCTGGTGCGCGCGGGCCTGACTCACGCCGACCGGGGCGGCGAGGAGGGAGAGCGCTGGTCGGCGGTGCTCGACCGGGTGGGCGAGGCCACGGTCGAGGTCTACGAGGAGTACCCGCTGGCCATCTCCTGGGAGGAGCTCCTGGTGCGCGGCTCATCGATCGAGGTGATCACCCGCCGCGTGATCGTGGTGCATCCGATCCTCGACTTCGAGAGGCTGCTGCCGGCGGGGCGTTCCCTCGACGCCATCGAGCGGACGGTGAACGAGCTCGGCTACCGGCCCGAGCGCGGCGTTCGCGTGCGGGTGACGGGAAATCCGGCCATCAACTACGAGGAGATGATCGGGCTGGCCTGGGACATCGGGGGCGCCGGCGTCTTCTGCTTCCTGCTCGTGGCGCTGATCCTGTTCCGCGCCCTGCGTTCGATTCGCCTGGTGATCGCCGCCCTCGCCACCCTGCTGATCGGACTGATCTGGACCGCGGGCTTCGCGACGCTGGCGGTGGGCCACCTGAACCTGATTTCCATCGCCTTCGCGATCCTCTTCATCGGCCTGGGCGTCGACTTCTGCATCCACCTGGGCATGCGCTACGCCGACCTCCTGCGCAGCACCCGGGATCACGCCGGCTCCCTGCGCCTCGCCGTCGACAGCGTGGGGAGCTCGCTGGTGGTCTGCGCGCTGACCACGGCGATCGGCTTCCTGGTCTTCATCCCCACCAGCTACAAGGGCGTGGCCGAGCTGGGGCTGATCTCGGGGGGCGGGATGCTGATCATCCTGGTGCTCACGCTGACCTTCTTCCCGGCGCTGCTCTCGTCGTGGCTCCCGGTCGACCCGGTGCGCCACCTGCAGAAGCCCCTGGTCTTCCGCACCACCTGGTGGCGGGTCTTCGAGACGCACCCGGGCGCAGTGCGCTGGACGGCGCTGGCGGCGGCGGTGGCCGCCGCCGTCGTGGTGCCCAACTTCCGCTTCGACCCGAACGTGGTGCGCATGCGGGATCCCTCTACCCCCTCGGTCCAGGCCTTCGACGACCTGCTGGCCGACTCCCGCACCTCGCCGTGGTACACGAACGCCGTCGCGGCCAACCTCGAAGAGGCGCAGGCGATGGCGGCCCGGCTGCGGGAGCTCGACGTGGTTTCGCGCACGGTCACGCTCGCGGACTACGTGCCTGCCGACCAGGAAGAGAAGCTGGCCATTCTCGAAGACGTGGCCTTCCTGATGGACGCTCCCGCCGGCAGCGCCGGTCCGGGCGACGGCGCAGCCGCGCGAGCGTCCGCGGAGGGGCCGCCGATCGAGGAGCAGGTGGGGGCGCTGCGCTCCCTGCACGACTTCCTCGACGCGCCGTGGATCGAGGGCGATCAATCCATCCTGGCCCAGAGCATGCGCCGGCTTCGCGCCCACCTGGGCCAGTTCCTGGACCGGGTCGAGCGGGACGAAAATCCAGTCGAGGCGCTGGCGGCCCTCGAGGACGTGCTGCTCGCGACCTTCCCCGATCAGATCTCGAGGCTGCGCATGTCGCTGCAGGCCAGCGAGATCGAGCTGGACGACCTGCCGCCGGAGCTGGTCTTGCGCATGCGCGCGACGGATGGCCAGATCCGGGTTCAGATCTTCCCGAGCGAGAGTCTCGAGTCCGAGGCCGAGCTCGTGCGCTTCGTCGACGATGTCCAATCGATCGTGCCGGATGCGACGGGGGTCGCGGCGAACGTGGTCGCGTTTGGGCGGGCCGCCATGGACGCCTTCCAACAGGCGTTGATCTCCGCCCTGGTCGTCATCTCGATCCTGCTCTGGCTGATGTGGCGACGCGTCTCGGAGATGGTCCTCGCCCTGACCCCACTCCTCCTGGGCGCGGCTCTCACCGTCGCCACCATGGTCCTGATCGACTTGTCCTTCAACTTCGCCAACGTGGTGGCCCTGCCGCTGCTGTTCGGAATCGGCGTCGACAGCGGCATCCACCTGGTGCACCGCTCCCAGAGCGTCGCCGGAAGCGGCGCCGGGCTGCTCGAGACCACCACCGCGCGCGCGGTCTTCTACAGCGCGCTCACGACGGCCGCGAGCTTCGGCAGCCTGGCGTTCTCCGGTCACCGCGGCATCGCCAGCCTGGGCGTGCTGCTGGTGATCGGGATGGTCTTCACGGTGCTCTGCAACCTGATCGTCCTGCCCGCGCTGCTCGATCTCCGCCGGCGCCTGTCGCGAAGATCGGCCTCGGAGCCCCGACCCGACGCGGCCTGAGGGCCGGCCCGGTTGTTGGGGGGTATCCTCTCCCCGTGCGCGCTCTCTACTTCGACGGAGCTCGGTCCCGGGTCGTCGATCGCCCCGAGCCCGCCGCGGACGCAGACACGGCGCTGGTGCGCGTCCACCTGGCCGGGGTGTGCAACACCGACCTCGAGATTGCCCGGGGCTACATGGGCTTCCGCGGCATCCTCGGCCACGAGTTCGCGGGGGTGGTCGAGCAGGGTCCCGACGACTGGCGGGGCGCGCGCGTCGTCGGCGAGATCAACTTCGCATGCGGGGAGTGCCCGAGCTGCGAGCGGGGGCTGGGCCGGCACTGTCCGACCCGGCGCGTCATGGGGATCGTGGACGCGGACGGCGCCTTCGCCGAACGGGTCGCGGTTCCCGTCGCCAATCTCCACCGGGTTCCCGACGCGGTCGCCGACGATGCAGCGGTGTTCGTCGAGCCCCTGGCCGCGGCCTTCGAGATCCTGGAGCAGGTGCCCGTCGAGGCCGGCACGCGCTGCATCGTGCTGGGGGACGGCAAGCTCGGCCTGCTGGTGGCGCAGGTGCTGGCCGGAGCGGGAGCGCGAGTACTGGCCGTCGGCCGACACGCCGACAAGCTCGCCATCCTCGGCCGCCGCGACATCGAGACCGCGCTCGTCGACGACGGGCCCGGGGCGCTGGAGAGCGCGGACCTGGTGGTGGAGGCGACGGGCAGCGTCGAGGGATTCCGCCGCGCCGTCGAGCTCACACGCCCACGCGGAACGCTGGTCCTGAAGAGCACCGTCGCGGAGATGCCGCAGGTGGACCTCGCCCCCATCGTGATCCACGAGATCCAGGTGGTGGGCTCCCGCTGCGGGCCGTTCCCGCCCGCGCTCGATGCCCTCGAACGGGGCGACGTGGACGTCCTGTCCCTGATCTGCGACCGGGTGCCCCTCGCCCAGGCCGAGCGCGGCCTCGAGCGCGCCGCGGCCCGCGGCGCAAAGAAGATCCTGATCGAATGCGGCGCGGGCTGAGCGAGCGCGTCACGGGCTGCCCCCCGGCGACGACCGGCTGTTCGCCGGGTTGCCCCGGCCGCCCGTCCGCGATAGATTTAGACCATCTGGTCGAACCACCTGGTCTAGAGCCATGCCCCGGCCCCGATTCGCAGCCCTCGACGAGCGCAAGCGCGTTGCCATCCTGGACGCGGCCGCCGAGGAGTTCGCCCATCGCAGCTTCGAGGCCGCCTCCACCAACCGCATCATCGCCCGGGCCGGCGTCAGCAAGGGCGCCCTGTACTACTACTTCGACGACAAGGCGGACCTGTTCGCCACCGTCATCGAGAGCGCGATCGGCCGAGCGGAGCGCGCGATCGGCGGGATGGCGTCCTTCGTGGACGCCGCCGGATTCTGGGCCGCGCTCCTCGACCTGTACCGCCGCATCACCACCTTCTTCGCCGGCGAGCCCAACCTGGCCGGGCTGCTCAAGAGCGCCTTCGACGACGCGGGCGTGGGCGAGATCGTCGGCCTGCACACGGCGCGCCTGCTGGCGGCGTTCCGGGACCTGCTCGGGCGCGGCGTGGCCGTCGGCGCCGTGCGCGACGATCTGCCGCTGGAGCTCCTCGCCCGAGTCGCCTTCGCCGTGGGCGACGCCACCGACCGCTGGCTGCTCGAGCGCTGGGACTCCCTCGAGCCCGGCGAGTTCGAGGCCTATCCCGAGCGCGCGCTGCTCCTCCACATGCGCGTGCTGGCTCCCATCGAGCTGGCCGAGAAATGGGAGAGACAGGAGACCGCGTCATGATCCCCAACCAGTGGTACCCGATTCTCGAGTCGAAGAAGCTGCGCCGGCGACCCGTCGCGCTCACGAGAATGGGAGAGTCGCTGGCACTGTGGCGGGACGGCGACGGGCGCGCGGTGGTGATGCGCGACCGCTGTCCGCACCGCGGCGTGGCGCTGAGCGGCGGGCGCGTTCGCGACGGGCAGATCGAGTGCCCGTACCACGGCTTCCGCTACCGCCGGGACGGCGAGTGCAGCTTCATGCCCTGCGAGGGACGGGACGCGAAGATCCCGGCGGGCATGCGCGCTCACGTCTACCAGACCCGCGAGGCGCACGGTCTCGTCTGGCTCTTCTGGTCGGAGGCGTTCGAAGGTGCCCTGCCCGAGATCCCGTGGTTCGAGGCGGCAGCGGACGAGCGACGGGGCGGCGGCGGCAGCGCGGTCCACTGGCCCCAGAACTACGTGCGCACCCTCGAGACGAACTTCGACATCCACCACCTCCCCTTCGTCCACAAGGCGCTCGTTCTCGGCGCGGGCGCGCGCATCGACCCGTACCAGGTGGAGGTGGAGGGAAACCACATCCGCACCTGGGGAACCCTGCGCCGCGAGGACCGCGAGACGGGCATCGACTTCCGCGTCGAGTTCAAGGCGCCGAGCATCACGCTCCTCGAGCTCTCGCCTCGTCTCCTGTTCGTGGTGGCCGACTGTCCCATCGACGAGCAGAACACCTGGCGCTACGCGCGCTACTACCAGGACTACGTCACCGTGCCGGGCCTCCACGGCCTGCTCTCGTGGTTCGCGCTCCAGCTCGACTGGAAGCTCTTCCAGGTCCGCCAGGACCTGCGCGTGGTCGGCACCCAGGAGCCGAGGCTCCCGGACCAGGAGCGCGACCGCCTGGTCCGAGCCGACGGCGGCACGGCCGCCTACCTGAAGCTCCGCCGCAAGCTGCTCGCGGAAGCCGGCCAGGCCCCCACCGGTCTGCTCCGCTCCGCCTAGCCTGGTGCGGGCTCACTGCGAGGAGGCCGACTCTTGGAGTCGGCCTCCTCGTGATCGAAGTAGACGCCGCGCACCCAGCGCGGGCCTTCGAAGCCGGTGCGCGCGTGCAGCATGCGGAAGTTGTCGTAGATCAGGAAGTCGCGCGCCTCCAGGCGGAAGCGGTAGTGGTGGCGCGGATCTGCCACCAGCCCGGTGAAGCGGTTGTACGCGCGGTACCAGGACTCCATCTCGTTGAAGGGCGCC
>JAPUKG010000061.1 GCA_027295775.1 Pseudomonadota bacterium | reverse complement strand
TGTTTTGCTCCCCTCCCGCTCGTCCCCTTCCGGCGGACCCCGCGGGGACAGACCCGTGCTACGGGGACGGAACCGGAGCCGTGGACAAGCGCATCAGCGAAGAGGACGTCGTCGCCGAGCTGCGCGACGGGATGACCGTGGGGATCGGGGGCTGGGGCTCGCGCCGCAAGCCCATGTCCTTGGTCCGCGCGATCCTGCGCTCCGCGCTCCGCGACCTCACCATCGTGAGCTACGGCGGGCCGGATGTGGGCCTGCTCGCCGCCACCGGCCGCATCCGCAAGCTGGTGTACGGGTTCGTGTCGCTGGACTCGATTCCGCTCGAGCCGCACTTCCGCCGGGCGCGCCAGCGGGGGCAGTTCGAGGTGATGGAGCTCGACGAGGGCATGCTCCAGTGGGGCCTGCGCGCCGCCGCTCAGCGCCTGCCCTTTCTGCCCACCCGGGCCGGACTCGGCTCCGACGTGCTGAAGGTCAACCCGGAGCTTCGCCTCGTGCGCTCCCCCTACGACGACGGAGAGGAGCTGGTGGCGGTGCCCGCCCTCGAGCTGGACGTGGCGCTCATCCACATGAACCGGGCCGACGCCCGGGGCAACGGCCAGTTCCTCGGCCCCGATCCGTACTTCGACGACCTCTTCTGCATGGCGGCGAAGCGGCGCTTCATGTCGTGCGAGAAGATCGTGGAGACGGCGGACCTGACCAAGGGCGGCACCTTCCACACCCTCGCCATCCACCGCGGACTGGTGGACGGCGTGATCGAGGCGCCGGGCGGCGCGCACTTCACCGAGTGTCTGCCGGACTACGGCCGCGACGAGGCCTTCCAGAAGGAGTACGCCGCCACGGCGAAGGATCCGGTGGCGTGGGAGGCATTCCACGCCCGGTACCTGGATCTCGACAGCGAAGCGGACTACCAGCGGGCGGTGCAGGCGAGATGAGCGGCTTCACCCGGGCGGACGTGTGCACCGTGGCGGTGGCCGAGGTCTTCCGCGGTGACGGGGAGGTGCTGGCGAGCTCCTTCGGCTCGGTTCCCGCCGTGGGCGCACGGCTCGCGAAGCTCACCTTCGAGCCGGACCTGATGATGACCGATGGCATCGCCTGCCTGCTGGCCGACGTGCCGCCGGTGAGCGGCCCCAGCAACAGCCAGCCGGTGATCGAGGGCTGGCTTCCCTTCCGGCGCGTCTTCGATCTGCTCTGGTCCGGGCGGCGCCATGTGGTGATGACCGCCAGCCAGATCGACCGGTACGGCAACCACAACTTCGCCTGCATAGGCCCCTACGAAAAGCCCGTGGCGCAGCTCCTGGGCATGCGCGGCGCGCCGGGCAACACCATCAACCACCCGACCAGCTACTGGGTGCCGAACCACAGCACGAAGACCTTCGTCCCGGAGGTCGACGTGGTGTCCGGCGTCGGCTACGACCGCGCCGCCGCGCTCGGGTCGCGCTCGTCGCGCTTCCACGAGGTGCGCCGGGTGGTCTCGAACCTGGGCGTCTTCGACTTCGCGACGCCGGACCGGAGCATGCGCCTCGCGTCGGTGCACCCGGGCGTCTCCGTCGACGAGGTGGTGGAGAGCACGGGCTTCCCCCTTGCCCTTCCCGACGGAGCCGGGGTTCCGGAGACGCGCGCGCCGAGCGAGGAAGAGCTGCGCCTCATCCGCGAGGTCCTCGATCCCGAGGGCTTTGCCGGCCGCGAAGTTCCGGGCTGAGAGGACCTCTTGTCGTCCGCGCTCCACACTCCCCTCTGCGACCTCCTGGGCTGCCGGGTCCCGATCGTGCAGACGGGCATGGGCTGGGTGGCGACGCCCGAGCTGGTGGCGGGCGCCTGCAATGCGGGCGCCTTCGGATTCCTGGCGGCGGCCACGATCCGACCCGAGGACGTGGACGGCGAGATCGAGAAGGTGCGCGCGCTCACCGACCAGCCCTTCGGCGTGAACTTCCTGATGGACGCGCCGGGGGCCGACACGATCGTCGACGCCATCGTGCGGCGCGGGGTGCGGGCCGCCGGCTACAACCGCTCGCCGGACGCGACCCTGATCGAACGCCTGAAGGCGGCCGGGGTCGTCTGTGTGCCCACCTGCGGGAGCGCGCGCCACGCGGCGAAGGCGGAGAAGCTGGGCGCCGACGTCGTGATCGTGCAGGGAAGTGAAGGCGGCGGCCATACGGGAACGGTGCCCACGTCGCTGCTCGTTCCCCAGGTGGTGGACGCGCTCCGCATCCCCGTCGTCGCCGCCGGGGGCTTCCGGGACGGCCGCGGGCTGGTTGCGGCCCTGGCCTTCGGCGCGGCGGGCATCGCCATGGGCACGCGCTTCCTGCTCACCGCCGAGAGCCCCGTTCCCGACATCACCACCGCCCGGTACCTGGGCGCGTCCATCGACGACGTGATCGTGACCCGACAGGTGGACGGGCTCCCCCAACGCGTGCTGCGCAACGAGCTCGTCGATCGGCTCGAGTCGGCGGGTCCCGTGCACCTGCTCTGGCGCGCCCTGCGCAGCGGTCTCGCGTATCGGCGGCTCAGCGGGGCGTCGGTCCGCGAGCTCCTGCGCTCCGCCCTGTCGCTCCAGAAGCACGAGCGGCTGACCCGCTCGCAGCTGCTGATGGCGGCCAATGCTCCGATCCTGGCGCGCAAGGCCATGCTGGAGGGAGACCCCGTGGAGGGCTACCTGCCCAGCGGAACCGTCGCCGGGGTGATCGAGGATCGCCCGACTTGCGCCGAGCTGGTCGGGCGCATGGTGATCGAGGCCGAGCGCACGCTCAAGGCCCTGGGAGGTTGAGAGCCGAGATGCCCTTTTCCAAGGCCCTGGGAGGTTGAGAGCCGAGATGTCCTTTTCCAAAGCCCTGGGAGGTTGAGGTCGCGATGTCCATCCAGGTGAACGTCGACAAGGGAGTCGCCGAGGTCCTGCTCGACCATCCCCCGGTGAACGCGTTGGACAGCGCGGGCTGGGCGCTGCTCGCCGAGCGGGTGACCGCGCTGGGGCGGGACGAGAACGTTCGGGTGATCGTGATCGCCGCGGAGGGCCGCGGCTTCTGCGCCGGCGTCGACGTCAAGGAGCTGGCCGAGGACCCGAGCCGCATCACGGCGGTGAACCGGGGCTGCTACGACGCCTTCGGCGCCATCTACGACTGCACGGTCCCGGTGATCTGCGCGGTGCACGGCTTCTGCCTGGGCGGCGGGATCGGCATCGCTGGCTCGTCGGACGTGGTGATCGCCTCGGACGACGCCCGCTTCGGGCTGCCGGAGATCGACCGCGGCGCCCTGGGTGCCGCGACCCATCTGATGCGGATGTTCGGGATGCCGAAGACGCGGCGTATGCTCTACAGCGGGGAGCCGATCAGCGCGCAGGAAGCGCACCGGCTGGGCGGCGTGGAGTCGGTGGTCGCGCGCGACGCGCTGCGCGCCGAGGCCCACGAGCTGGCCCGGAAGATCGCGGAGAAGAGCCCCCAGGCGGTGCGCCTCGCCAAGCAGTCGCTCAACGGGATCGAGCTGCTCGACGTCAAGACCAGCTACCGCTTCGAGCAGGGCTTCACCCTGGAGCTCTACACGTCGCGCGACTCCCAGGAGGCGCGCAACGCCTTCGTGGAGGGGCGGAAGGCGAAGTTCGAGGACGAGAGCTAGACCGTGGAGCTCGTCTACACCCCCCAGCAGGAGGCCTTCCGCAAAGAGGTGCGCGCGTGGCTCGAGGCCAACGTGCCCGCCGAGCCCCTGTCCTCCTTCGACACGGCGGACGGCTTCGAAGCGCACCGCGGCTGGGAGAAGAAGCTTCACGCCGGCGGCTGGGCCATGGTGCCCTGGCCCGTCGAGTACGGCGGCCGGGGCGCCGACCTGCTCGAGTGGCTGATCTTCGAAGAGGAGTACTACCGCGCGGGCGCGCCGGGCCGCGTCAACCAGAACGGCATCTTCCTGCTGGGCCCGACGATCATGGAGGTGGGCACGCCCGGGCAGAAGGCCCGCTACCTGCCGAAGATGGCGTCGAGCGAGGAGGTCTGGGCCCAGGGCTGGTCCGAGCCCAACGCGGGCAGCGACATGGCCAACATCCAGGCCACCGCGTTCCGGGACGGCGACCACTACGTGCTCAACGGACAGAAGACCTGGGCGTCGCGGGGCGCCTACGCGCACTGGCTCTTCGGCATGTTCCGCAGCGACCCCGATTCGAGCCGGCACCACGGCCTGACCTTCCTCCTCGCGCCCCTCGACGCGCCGGGCATCACGGTCCGCCCCATCCAGAAGCTGAACGGCAAGGCCGCCTTCGCCGAGATCTTCTTCGACGACGCCCGGGTCCCCGTCGAGAACCGGCTCGGCGAGGAGGGCGAGGGCTGGAAGGTGGCGATGGCCACCGCCGGCTTCGAGCGCGGGCTCATGCTGCGCAGCCCGGCGCGCTTCCAGAGCACCGCCCACAAGCTGGTGGCGCTCTACCGGGAGACCGCGGCTCGGGAGCCGGCGCTCGACCCGGGCCTCCGCGAGCGCGTAGCAACCTGCTGGGTCGAGGCCGAGGCGTATGCCCTGAACACCTACCAGACCGTGTCGCGCCTGCTCGCCGGCGGCAGGATCGGGGCGGAGGCCAGCCTGAACAAGATCTTCTGGTCCGAGCTCGACGTGGCCATGCACGAGATCGCGCTCGAGCTGCTCGGACCGCGGGGCGAGCTGCTGGCGAGCGCGCCCGCCCTCGGTGCGGGCGGTGTGGGCGGCGCGGGAGACTGGCTCGACGGCTATCTCTTCGCGCTGTCGGGCCCGATCTACGCCGGGACGAACGAGATCCAGCGCAACATCATCGCCGAGCGGATCCTCGGCCTGCCCCGGAAGTAGCCGTGGAGTTCCTGTTCAGCGAGGACCAGCGCATGCTCCAGAAGACGGTGCGCGACTTCCTCGAGGGCGAGTGTCCGGTGGAGGCTGTCCGCGCGCGCTGGGAGACCGAGTCCGGACGGTCGCTCGAGTTCTGGAAGAAGCTCGCCGAGATCGGCGTGCCCGGGCTCCTGGTTCCCGAGGCGCACGGCGGCCTGGGCATGGACGAGCTCGACCTCGTGCTGGTCCTCGAGGAGTGCGGGCGGGCGGCGCTGCCCGAGCCCGTGATCGCTACGGCCGCGGTCGCGGTCCCGCTCCTCTGCGAGCTCGGCGACACCGAGCTCCAGGAGGCGTGGCTCCCGCGCATCGCCGCCGGCGACGCGATCGTCGCCGTTGGCGCGGGCAGCTCGATCTCTCCCTTCGTCGCCGACGCCCACGTGGCCGACCTCCTGCTCCTCCCCGACGGTGGCGCGATCCACGCGGTGGATCCGGCGGCCGTGTCCCTCACCGCCCAGCCTGCGAACGATCCCAGCCAGAAGCTCTTCACGGTGGACTGGACTCCCGGACCCGGCACCCGGGTGGGAACGGCAGACGATGCGGCGTCGATCGACCGAGGCGCCCTCGCTTGCGCCGCCCAGCAGCTCGGCGTGGGCGATCGGTTGATCGAGATGTCGGTGGCGTACGCGACACAGCGGAAGCAGTTCGGGGTGCCGATTGGATCGTTCCAGGCGGTGAAGCACCAGCTGGCGAACTGCGCGGTGAAGGTCGAGTACGCGCGCTCGCTCGTCTACCGCGCGGCGCACTCGGTGGCCAGGGCGACGCGCTGCCGATCGGTGGACGTCTCGATGGCAAAGGCGCAGGCCTCGCAGGCGGCGGTGTTCGCCGCGAAGACCGCGCTCCAGGTGCACGGCGCCATCGGCTACACGTGGGAGCAGGATCTCCACGTGTGGATGCGCCGGGCGTGGTCACTCGAACGGGCCTGGGGAAGCAGCACCTGGCACCGCCGGCGCATCGCCGACGCGGTGATCGACGGCGCGCTCCCGGCGGAGAGCTTCGGCTACAGCGCCCCGGGCGCCCCGAGGGCGGCCCCCGCTTAGTGGTACCCTGCGGCGACGACGACGGAGGAACGACGTGAGCAAGAATCGCGTACCGGCCATCGAGGGCTGGTTCAGCATGGACGAGGCGGCACCGGCCCTCCAGGGCCTGCGCGACACCGAGAGCGGGACGGTCTTCTTTCCGAAGGACGTCGCCGTCAGCCGGGTGCCCGGCCACGCAGATGCGCCCCTGGAAGAGGTGGCCCTATCGCGGACCGGCAAGCTCTGGTCGTACACCACCAACCACTACCAGCCCCCCGAGCCCTACGTGTCGCCGGACCCCTTCGAGCCGTACACGGTGGCGGCGGTGGAGCTCACCGCGGAGCGCATGGTCGTGCTGGGCCAGCTCGCGCCGGGCGTGGAGCCCGAGTCGCTCGAGGTGGGAATGGAGATGGAGCTCGTGCTCGGCACCCTCTACGAGGACGACGAGAACGAGTACATCACCTGGAAGTGGAAGCCGGTCGGGGCCTGATCGAGGGCAGAGGGAGGAGCAGTCAGATGGGAAACGAAGTCGCGATCCTCGGCGTGGGCATGCACCCCTGGGGCAAGTGGGGCCGGAACTTCGTCGAGTACGGCGTCCACGCCATCAAGGCGGCGCTCGCCGACGCGGGCCTCGAGTGGAAGGACGTGGAGTTCGTCGCCGGCGGCGACACGGTGCGCAACGGCTACCCGGGCTACGTGTCGGGCGCCACCTTCGCCAAGGCCATGGGCTGGACGGGCATCCCGGTGGCGAGCACCTACGCCGCCTGCGCCACCGGCGCCCAGGCCATGGAGGTCGCGCGCACCCGCATCCTCGCCGGCATGTGCGACGTGGCGGTGGTGGTGGGCGCGGACACCACGTCCAAGGGCTTTCTCGCTCCCACCCAGGGCGAGCGCCAGCTCGACCCGGACTGGCTGCGCTTCCGGCTGCTGGGCGCCACCAACCCCACCTACTTCGGCCTGTACGCCCGGCGGCGCATGGATCTGTTCGGGGCCACCGAGCAGGACTTCGCCCACGTCAAGGCCAAGAACAGCCGGCACGGCTTCAAGAATCCGAACGCCCGCTACAAGAAGATCTTCACCGAGGAGGAGGTGCTGGCGTCGCCCATGGTGGCAGACCCGCTGCGGCTCTTCGAGATCTGCGCCACCAGCGACGGCGGCGCGGCGGTGGTGCTGTCCTCGCTGGACTACGCCCGCAAGCACACCACGGACCCGGTGCGAATCGCGGCGATCTCGACGGTGACGCCCACCTTCCCGAACACCGTGATCGACATGCCCGAGTTCGCCACGGACTCGGCGGCGGAGATCGCGGCGCCGGACCGGGGCTTCAAGGACTCGATCGCCCACGCGGCGTACGAGGAGGCGGGGCTCGGCCCGCAGGACATGGACATGGCCGAGGTGTACGACCTCTCTTCGGCCCTCGAGCTCGACTGGTACGAGAACATCGGCCTGTGCAAGCCCGGGGAGGCCGAGCGCCTGCTGCGCGCCGGTGACACCAGCATCGGCGGCCGGATTCCCGTGAACCCGAGCGGTGGCCTCGGCTGCTTCGGCGAGGCCGTCCCGGCCCAGGCGATCGCGCAGGTGTGCGAGCTGGTCTGGCAGGTGCGGGGCACCGCGACCGACCGGCAGGTCGAAGGCGCGCGGGTCGGCATCACCGTGAACCAGGGTCTGTTCGGGCACGGTTCCTCGGTGATCGTGAAGAAGTAGGAGAAGAGAGCAAGCCGGCCGAAGGCCGGCGCGCAGTGAGGCGAAGCCGAACGAAGGCGGGCCCCTGCCAGGGAAGGACGAGATGGCCGAGGCGTACATCATCGATGCGGTGCGGACTCCCGTGGGCAAGCGCGGGGGCGGGCTCTCCCAGGCGCACCCGGCGGACCTGGGCGCGCACGTGATCCGGGCGCTGATGGAGCGCACCGGCGTCGACCCCGGCGCGGTCGAGGACGTGATTTTCGGCTGCTGCGACACGATCGGGCCCCAGTCGGGCGACGTAGCGCGCACCTGCTGGCTGGCCGCCGGAATGCCCGAGCACGTGCCCGGCGTGACCATCGACCGCCAGTGCGGCTCCTCCCAGCAGTCTGTCCACTTCGCCGCCCAGGCGGTGATGAGCGGCACCACCGATCTCGTGGTGGCCGGCGGCGTCCAGAACATGAGCCAGATCCCGATCGCCAGCGCCATGACCGTCGCCGAGCCGATGGGCTTCACCGATCCCTTCTCGGGATCGAAGGGCTGGGTGGAGCGCTACGGCACCCAGGAGGTGTCCCAGTTCCGCGGTGCCGAGATGATCGCCGAGAAGTGGGGCATCACGCGGGAGGACATGGAGGTCTTCGCGCTGGAGAGCCACGAGCGCGCCATCCGCGCCATCGACGAGGGCCGCTTCGAGAACGAGATCATCCCCTACGGTGACGTCACCACCGACGAGGGACCGCGCCGGGGCACCTCTCTCGAGAAGATGGCCAAGCTCCGCACCCTGGAGGAGGGCGGGCGGCTCACGGCGGCGGTGGCGAGCCAGATCTCCGACGGGGCGTCGTGCGTGCTTGTCGCGTCCGAGCGCGCGGTAAAGGACCACGGGCTCCGGCCCCGCGCCCGCATCCACCACCTGAGCGTGCGCGCCGCGGATCCCATCTTCATGCTGACCGCGCCGATCCCGGCCACGGCCCACGCCCTCGAGAAGACCGGCATGACCCTCGACCAGATCGATCGGGTCGAGATCAACGAGGCCTTCGCGTCGGTGGTGCTGGCCTGGGAGAAGGAGACCGGCGCCGATATGTCGGTGGTGAACACCAACGGCGGCGCCATCGCCCTGGGCCACCCGATCGGCGCCACCGGCACCCGGCTGATGACCACCCTGCTGAACGAGCTCGAGCGCACTGGCGGTCGCTACGGCCTGCAGACCATGTGCGAGGGCGGCGGGCAGGCCAACGTCACGATCCTCGAGCGGACGAGCTGAGCATGGCGGGACTGTGCGAGGGACGGGTGGCCATCGTCACCGGGGCCGCCCGAGGCATCGGACGGGAGCACGCCCTCGAGCTGGGCCGCCAGGGCGCCCGGGTGGTGGTGAACGACCTCGGCGTCGCGCTGGACGGGAGCGGGGGCTCGACCGGGCCCGCCGAGGAGGTCGCCGAGCAGATCCGCGCACTCGGCGGCCAGGCCATCACCAACGGCGCCGACGTGGCCGACTGGGCGCAGGCGGGCGCCCTGGTCAAGAGCGCCGTCGACGCCTTCGGCCGCCTCGACGCCGTAATCAACAACGCGGGCTTCGTGCGCGACCGGATGTTCGCCGGCTGTAGCGAGGAAGAATGGGACGCGGTGGTGCGCGTGCACCTGAAGGGCCACTTCTGCGTCTCCCGCCACGCCTGCGAGCTCTGGCGCGGGCAGTCGAAGGCGGGCGAGGCCGTGGACGCCCGCATCATCAACACCAGCTCGGGCGCCGGGCTCCAGGGCAGCGTCGGTCAGAGCTCGTACTCCGCCGCCAAGGCGGGGATCGCCACCCTGACCCTGATCCAGGCCGCCGAGCTCGGTCGCTACGGCGTCACCGCCAACGCCATCGCGCCCTCGGCGCGCACGCGGATGACCGAGGACGTCTTCACCGACATGATGTCGAAGCCCGAGAGCGGCTTCGACACCATGGACCCGGCCAACATCGCCCCGCTCGTCGCCTGGCTGGTCAGCGCCGAGTCCGCAGACGTGACCGGACGCATATTCGAAGTCTCGGGCGGCTCGATCAGCATCGCCGACGGCTGGCGCAGCGGTCCCGCGATCGTCAAGGGCGAACGCTGGCCGCCGGACGAGATCGGCGCCGCGGTGTACGACCTGCTGTCCAAAGCCGAGCCGCCCCAGAAGGTGTACGGGACCTGACTCGTGAACTTTGCCTTCACCGAGGAGCAGGAGGCGCTTCGATCCGCGGCGCGGAGCTTCCTGGCCGACCACTCCGGCTCCGAGCAGGTGCGGGCCGCCATGGCGAGCGAGCTCGGACACGATCCCCAGGTCTGGAAGCAGATCGCCGCAGAGCTCGGCTGGACCGCCGTGATCATCCCCGAGGCATACGGCGGGCTGGGGCTGGGCTTCGTCGAGCTGGTGGCACTCCAGGAGGTGATGGGCGAGGCGCTCTTCTGCGCCCCCTTCTTCTCGAGCGTGTGTCTGGGCGCAAACGCGCTCCTGGTGGCGGGGAGCGAGGAGCAGAAGCGCGCGCTGCTGCCGGGCATCGCCGAGGGCGAGACCCGCGCCACCCTGGCCTTCGCCGAGCCGAACGGGCGCTGGGACGCGTCCGGGATCGAGTGCGTCGCCCGGCCCGGCGCCGGCGGAGGCTTCGCGCTCGACGGGACGAAGAGCTTCGCCGTGGACGGGTACCGCGCGGACCTGCTGGTGGTGGCGGCCCGGCGCGAGGGCAGCACGGGCGAGGACGGGATCGGACTGTTCGCGCTGGCCGGCGACACGCCGGGCCTCGCCCGCCGCGCGCTCCCCACCCTGGACCCGACGCGCCCACTGGCCGAGATCGCGCTCCGCGACGCGCGCGTTCCGGCGTCGGCGCTCCTGGGGGACGACTTGGACGCGGCGCCGGCGCTGCGGAAGATCCTGGCCCGCGCCGCGGTGGCGCTGTCGGCCGAGCTCGTGGGCGTGGCGCAGAAGTGCCTCGACCTGTCGGTGGACTACGCAAAGGAGCGGGTCCAGTTCGGCCGGCCGATCGGCTCGTTCCAGGCGATCAAGCACAAGTGCGCCGACATGATGGTGGCGGTCGAGTCGGCGCGCTCGGCCAGCTACTACGCGGGCTGCGTCGCTGCGGAGGACAGCGACGAGCTGCTGGTGACCGCCTCCCTGGCCAAGGCGACCTGCTCCGAGGCGGCCTTCCGCTGCGCCGCCGACGCCATCCAGATCCACGGCGGCGTGGGCTTCACCTGGGAGTACGACGTCCACCTCTACTTCAAGCGCGCCCGCGCCGGCGAGCACCTCCTCGGCGATCCCGCCTTCCACAGGGAGCGCGTCGCCCGGGCGATCGGCCTCTAGCGCCCTTCCTCGTACTCTCGGAAATCTTTTCCACTAAACCCGATCCACTGCCGTTTCGCCTCGAACCGTTCCCCCTCCGGACGATTCGAGGTGCGATCGGCTCCGATTTTCTCGTTGAGAAACAATGACTTCGACCGCCGTCCCTCCATCGCTGCCCCCCTACCCGGAGGTACACAACTTGCAGACAGGTTCCATCGGGAAGGGGAGATGAAGATGAACTGGACTTGCTCGCCCCTTTGGTCGCGGCGGATTCAGTCCGGTGCGGCCGGATGCATCTTGTTGTTCGGCCTCGCTGGGCCGGGTCATGCCACCCCGATCGACCAATATGCCTCGTCGGTGATCGCGTTCAGCTCCCAGTTCCAGACGATCCGCTGGGCGGCCACCCAGGCTCCGGTGCCCCCGATACCTTCGCCTACGGCGACTTCGACACGTCTTGGGCAGCCTCGACCCCGAACAGTTCGCTGGAAACCATCACTCTCGGCTACGACACGCCGGTGTTTGCCACCGGGGCGACGGTTCGAGAGACCTGGGGCAACGGATTCGTGTTTCAGATCGACGTCCTGGATCTCAGCGACGTGCTGCACACTGTCTGGACCGGAACCGACCCGAGCTTGCCCGGCACCCCGGTAGACTTCGTGACCAGTTGGACCCAGACGTCCTTCCTCGTGAAGGGCCTCAAGATCTACGTGGACCCCCTACTCGATACGGACTGGGAAGAGATCGACTCGGTCCTGCTGAGCGGTGACACGGTTGCCATCCCCGAGCCCTCCACCGCGCTCCTTCTCGGCTTCGGCCTCGCGGCGCTGGCAGCCAAGCGAAGCTGTCCGACGCGCTAGCGCCAATTCACGCCTCGACGCGATGCGCCTCTACTCGCGGCGATCGGCGGGTAGAATGGCGGCGTGAAGCGCTGGATCATCGCGATCGCGGGGGTGGCCGTGCTGGGGATCGTCGGCGCGGTGGCCGGCTGGGTGACGCTGCGGTCGATCGACTGGAGCGAGTACGAGGACGAGATCGTCGCGGTGGTCCGCGACGTCACCGGTCGCCAGCTCACTCTGCGGGACGGCTTCGAGGTGGACGTAGGCCTCACGCTGGAGCTGACGCCGGGCGGCCTGCGCTTCGAGAACGCGGACTGGGGCTCCCGGCCCGAGATGCTGACCCTCGAATACCTGGCGCTGCGGGTGCGACTCTGGCCCCTGCTCTTCGGTCGGGTGGAGCTCAGCCGAATCGAGCTCCGCGGCCTCGACGTGCTGCTCGAGACGAACGGCGAAGGCCGCCCCAACTGGGCCTTCGGCGAGCCCAGCGCGAAGCCCCCGGACGACGCGGCTGCCGCAGCGCCGGAAGCGCTGGAGGAGCTGGCCAACATCGAGCAGGGCGTGGATCGCTCGGTGGAGGACAGCGGTCTGCCGGTCTCGATGGTGATCCGCAGCGCCGTCATCGAGGACGCCATTGTCGCGTACCACGACGGGAAGACAGACGAGACGCTCGAGCTGGTCATCGACCGCTTCGAGGCCGAGGCGCGCAGCGCGAGCGCGCCGCTGCACGTGGAGCTCGCGGCGCGCTACCAGGGCGAGCCGCTGGAGCTCGAGGGAACCCTCGAAGGCGTCGCCGAGCTGTTGGCAGGGGGTCCGCTGGCGGCCCGGCTCGAGCTGGAGGCGGGTGGCGCCGCGTTGGCGCTGGAGGGCACGGTCGAGCATCCGCTCGAGCAGAGCGGCATCGACCTCGCCCTGCGCGCCGAAGGCGAGAGCCTGGCGACGCTCTCGGGTCTGGCCGGCTCTCCGCTCCCGGACCTGGGCCCCTACGCGGTCGAGCTGCGGCTTCGGGGCGGCGGAGCCGAATTTCAGGCCACCGGGCTCTCGCTCACGCTCGGCAGCACCGCCGTCACGGGCGATGTGGGAGCGGCGGTCGCGTGGAGGATGCGGTGACGATCGACGCGTCGGGCGCCCGCCCCGCGCTGCAAATGACACTGCACGTG